>JAAZIW010000272.1 GCA_012800665.1 Rikenellaceae bacterium | reverse complement strand
TGGGGAGCCAATAATGCAAATGCCCTTATCAGCATCAGCCAGATAAGCGAAACCCTCTGCATACTTCTCATCCCCTTTGCAATGAAAAAGTTCGGCATTAAAAGGGTGATGCTTATCAGCATGTTTGCATGGGTGCTGCGCTTCGGGCTCTTCGGAGCGGGCAATCCCGGACCGGGCGTTTGGATGTTTGTACTCAGCTGCATAATTTACGGGGTAGCCTTCGACTTCTTCAATATCAGCGGCTCGCTGTATGTCAATCAGAATACCGACAAAAGCATGAGGAGTTCGGCTCAGGGCTTGTTTATGCTGATGACCAACGGCCTTGGAGCCTCCATAGGCACATGGGCGGCAGGCAAAGTAGTCAATCACTTTGTTTACAATGCCGCTGAACCCTCCTGGAGCACCGCCTGGTATATCTTTGCAGCATACGCCTTAGTGGTGGGAATCCTGTTTATGATTCTCTTCAAGGATCCGGACAAACAGCCGGTAGCACAAAAGGCTTAAATAATCTCACATATCTCACCTCCGTCCCTCCAGCCGCCTATTATAACGCTAAAGCTGAGAGGGGCGAGATGTATATACACCTTCGCATCTTTAAGGTCCTCGGCTTCCCAATCATAACCTGCCTGCAGCAATTCTTTCGACAAGTCCCAATCCCACAGCCGCTTGCCTGTAGAAGCATCATTGCAGCGAAGTATGAGGGGCGAGTCGTTCTTTTGAGGAGGCAGTCTGACCGAAGCCGTCTCTTCGCGGACTGCCAGCAGATAGCGGAAATCCCCTGTCATCGGGGACATCTTGGTAAGGTCTGTTCCTGCAACATATCCCTGAATCAGGAAAGAATAATCATCCAAGGGTATGCCCTTATCGAATATAAACCAAATGGTGGCGAAGCGTTTATGCAGACTCAACTGCCGGTGCGCCTGCTCTTCTTCTATATAAAACTTGTCGACAGATGCCCACAAACTGTCGCTCTGAGCTCCCCAGGCAATCGATGTGCCTGCACCGTTGGAAAGCAGCGACTCCACTGTTACCATTCCCTTTTCCACCTCATGCCATATAGATGGATTGGAAGCATCAAGCTCCAGAGTATCCTCCCCTTTTGCATCCGACACCAAGAGTTTTACAGGCAGATCGCGGGCAAGCATGAGAGCCCTGTTGGAAAGGCTTAGATTCAAGAAAGCCGGACAAGCGCTCCTGTCTTCTTTTACGCTGCATCCTGCAAGAAGCAATACCGAAAATAAAAGGGCGGCCTCGTTTTTCATAATTTATACGAAATTTGATATTTCTTCTTGAGAGCCGAGATTTCAGGGTCGAGATTGGCTCTATGCACAAAGCCCGGGTCCATCTCGCAAGCTCTCACAAAGCACTGAAGGGCATCTCTGTCTTTACCTTTTCTGGCATAGAGAAGCGCACGCAAATACTCCACCTTGGGACCGCTCGGCAAAGCATCCAGCACAGCCAAAGCCGAAGCGTTATAGTCGAGTGCGATATAGGCAAGAGCGGTATTGATGTCTGCATATTGCCTTAGCAGAGTAATAGCACGCTTATAGTCCCTATCACGCAAAGCCTGCACGCCATTCATATAGGCGGTGTCCAAAACAGTGGTGTGAACAGTATCTTTCACCATTCCCCGCCTGTGCAGATAAAAGTTGAAGCGTACAATCCTGAGACGCGGATATATTTCCTCCCTCAAATGCCTGTAGCAAGCGAGCTGCGAAAGCTCTCTTTCGCGCAAATCGGGATCGGGATTCAAGCATATACGCTCTATTTCGCTCTTTTGGGAGGCGGTAAGAATGGTATCCCTCTCCACAAGTTTCTCCAAGCCTGACCAATTTTCAGGGATTTCGCGCGGGATGAATTCCAAATGTATGGTATCGCGGGAACGGAGGTCCGAATAATAACTGCAAACCGCCTCGCTGCGCCTTCGCGAAAGGCCCGTGTTAAAACCCCAGGAGCCCTCAGGCGAACAAGATGCCTGCACCACTATGGAATCGATGTCAAATCTGCCGCTGCCAAGCAGTTCTTCCAAATTTTCCGCAATACGGCCCATCTCACCGGAATTATTCCCCAAAGCGGTATCTATTTGCGCACTTCCGGAGGCAAATTCCACATAACAGGCAGTATTCGCCTGCACTCTCCGTTCTATAATCTTCACAAGATACCTTTCGCTGCTCTCGCTAAGACTGCTGAGCGAGGAGATATAAAATGTAAGCGGCTCGCTGCGGGGCATGGTGCACAGCTCGCGGTTTTCCTCATAAACGCTGCCGCTGAGCGATATTTCCGCCTTGCGCAGGCCTGCCGGCACCTGCATGGTATGGACATAATTATATATAATATCTCCTCCGTCGGATGAAATTACAGTATCCAAGCGTATGTCCGTTCGTAACGGAGCCTTCACATAACGGGCGAACATCTTTTTCTTGCCTGCTATGCGTCTTCGGTTGCTTGCAAGCAGGAAACGATTGGTGTAATGCTGCACCGCTTCTTTTTCGGTAATTCCGTACAGCGAGGCGAAATGCTCGTCTGAAACATAGCTGCTGTCGGTTTTAAGAGCGTAAATTTGAGGCAGATTGCGCCTCAGGAAAATCTCCAACTGCCCTTCTCTTATAAAGACAGTGGTGTCCAAAACAATACTGTCCAAAAAACGCCGGTACCTTTGATAACCGCGAAGCTGCGCCCTGCGATATTTCTGTCCTGTAATAAAGATGGGAGCAAGATGAAGAGTGTCTGAAAAAACACCCAGCACCGGCCGGAGCCTCAGCTGCCAACGGCTTTCCACCATGTCGGCCGGTACGGTGACATCGAAACATAAGTCAACCTCGCCGTGACGCTCTGCCACATTCCGGAAAGTGGCGCTTACAACCACGGGAGCTATCACATCGGTGGCCACCATCTCCCCGTCTTCGTCTTTGACCGCCTTCATGATTATCATTTCGCGCCCCTGCGCATCACTCACCTTGATGGTGTCACTCACGAGCACATCCACCTCAATCTCTTCCGGCACGAAGTCTTCGCTTATGCTGAGAACGGGCGCAATGATGCCGCTTTGCAATTCCTCCACCTTGCGCACGGAAGAACAGGCGCAAATACAAAACAAAAATATCGCAGCTGCGAGCTTTTTCATGCTACATTTCTATGGAAAGCTGTTCATCATCGTTATATAATTTGACTTTGACGGCCTGGATGTCGCTGTAAGTTTGAGTGATTCCGTCGGCATTCTCCACCTTGTTGTTCCTTATCCTACCCAAAACCTCCACCTTGCTCCCCTTTTTGATAAGTTCGAGGTCGGGAATGTTTTTGCTTCCTTCCCAAGCATTTACAGTATGCCAGGTGGTGTCTATTTTCGCCTCCCCCATAGCATCCTTATATGCCCTGTCGGTAGCCAAGGTGAAACGGCATACTCTTTTTCCGGAGAGTTCCTGCAAATTCACAGTACCTACGACTCCCCTCAATTGCACTTTGTTCAAATGTTCCATTTTTATTGTTTTTAAAGTTAATCGGAAGGGCTCGGGCCGCGCGGTCCCGCCCCATCCACGTGTGCAAAGTAAGGCAAGAATTTACATGAAAGAGTGGTTCTGTGACGAAAGGAAGCTTGATTTTTAAGTTTTAGGGGGATAATTAAAATTTGATTGAAGGAAGATAAAAAAAGATATGCCGGAATACCGCTTTTAAAGCGGAGGACAAATAAAATTGAAGAGACTTAAAATAAAACCGCAGACCGGCGGAAACAGAAAATTATCACCGAATAAAATTTACCTCCTTGACTGCACGGCAAAAACAAGGCATTTTTGGGAACTATGACAAAGAAACAACAAAAAAACGGCAAATGCCTTATGTGCGGCAAGCCTCTAAGCGGCAGAATAGGCAAAAAATTCTGCAACCAGCAATGCAAGAACGCATGGCATAACCTTAAGACAAAGGATTTCCGTATGTACCACAATCGTATAATAACAGCCCTCAACCGCAATTACAGCCTTTTGGAAAAAGCCTTGCGGGAAGGGGTGATGTCAATCGACCTTATGCTGCTGGAAAATCAGGGGTTCAGACCTGCCTATATGACAAGTTACACGACAGTAAGATACGGGAACGACATATGCCGATGCTTCGACATCAGCTATTGCCGTTCCGGCACAAGAATTTTCAAGATTAAAAGAGACCCGCTGACTACTTCTTCTCAGGAACCGGCTTTACAGCGCCCGGAACGAGAGTAGTAACCACATCATTCACGAATTTATCGTAGTCCGCCTCGGAAATCATATGGCAGGTACCATTGATTTGCGCTCCCATCTCCACCTGAAACTTTCTCACGTGGATGGTGCCGTTTACAGAGGCATTGCCCTTGATGGACATAGTGTCCTTTACATAAACATCGCCTTCCATCTTGCCCCATAAGTCAACATTGCTGCAAAGCAGGGCTCCTGTGATTCTGGCGCCCTCGCCCACCACAATTTTGCCTTTGGAATAGATTTTACCCTCTACGCCGCCATCCACGCGAATATCGTTGAGAGATGATACTTCGCCTTTTACGACAGTTCCTGCGCTGATGTGAGATACATCATTCACATCCACGATTGGTTGGTTGCTGTTACTCATATTATTGTTTTTGTTTTGTGTTTTAAACCTGTCCCTTGCCATGACAATGTTTGTATTTTTTACCGCTGCCACAGGGGCAGGGGTCGTTACGGCCTATTTTTTTCTCGGCCTTTGCCGGAGTATTGCTTCTTTGTTCCGCATTGGTGGAGAGATCCTCGCGACGTGCATTGAGTTGCGGAGCTCTGCGCTGGGCACGATTGGGAGGCCCTGCCTCTGATGCATCCCTCAGGGGTACGAATGCCCTCAAGAGGAAGGTAAGCACATCCCGATTGAGACTTTCCAGCATGTCTGCGAAAAGATTATAGCTCTCGAGCTTGTAAACCACAATGGGATCTTTTTGCTCATAAGAAGCGCTTTGTACGCTCTGCTTGAGATCGTCCATTTCGCGCAGGTGCTGCTTCCAATGCTCGTCTATCTGATAGAGTATAATGTTCTTGCTCAGAGTCTTACCCACTTCACGGCCGGCAGAATTATAGGCCTTTTCTAAGTCTACCGAAAGCGTCATGGTCTTGCGGCCGTCAGATATGGGGATAGCAATATTCTTGTACATGCTGCCCTGCTTCTCATATACGGTCTTGATGATTGGCGCAAGCTTTTCCACCAAAGCGTCCATACGCCTCTGATAACTTTCCTGCATATGCGCCACCAAGCTCTTTACAAGCTCATCGCTTTTAGCGTCCTTATAAAAGTCGGCATCGAACCCGCAGTCAATCGAGAGACTTGCCATAAGATTCTCTTCAAAAGCCTCAAAATCAAGGCCTTGAGTGCGCTCCACCAAAAGGGAGATGGAGTCCATCATCATATTCCTGAGGTCGATTTCCACCTTGTCGCCGCTAATGGCGTTGCGTCTGCGGGAGTAAATCGCTTCGCGCTGATAATTCATCACATCGTCATATTCAAGAAGGCGCTTACGTATGCCGAAGTTGTTTTCCTCTACCTTCTTTTGCGCTCTCTCGATGGCGCCTGAAAGCATGCTGCTTTCGAGGG
>JAAZIW010000271.1 GCA_012800665.1 Rikenellaceae bacterium | reverse complement strand
TTACCGGCATAAGGGTATTGCAGTCCTGCACCATGCCGGTAGTGAACATGCTGTCGATTTGTTCTCCTGTAGAAAACACATAGGTGAATCCCGGGAAGATATTACCCTCGTTATTGTCTGCAATGGCATCGCCGAGATTAAGGGTATAGGTGGTATTCGGCAGCAGCGGTTCTTCGAAGCTGACTATAAGATGTTTGCCGGAAATTTTGCTTTTAGGTTGTTTGTTTTGAGGAGGGGAGAGATAGATGCCTTTGGCGTTTTTTATCGTAACATACTCGTTGAAAGTGAATTCTATCCTGGCCTTTTCGAGAGGGAAATTCGTTGCCCCCGGCAAGGGTTTGATACCTGTAATAATAGGGGGGATAGTATCCCTAAGGCCACCCGTAGGCGCTTGGGTGGTATTGGCGCAAGAGGGGCTGAATATCATCGGAAGCAGTACGATTGCGCTGGCAAGAAGTGGAATTAATGCTTTTCTCATGTCTCAAATATCCGTACGTACAACATCAGATATGCCGTCTATCTTACCAAGATCGGCAATCATGGTTTCCAGAACCTTGCGATCCCTAACCTCCATTGCTATATAACCCTCGAAAACACCATCTTTGCCGCCGAGGTGTATTTCGGTGATATTCACGCCCATATCCACTGATATGCATCCGGTGATTTCATTAAGCAGACCTAATTTGTCAATTCCCCTCATGGATATGCGCACAGGGAACTCTCTCTCTTCTATATCCATATCCGGCACCACCACTACCTGGTCGCCATGCTTGCTTGCAAGTCTTTCGGCTATAGGACAGGACTTCTTGTGCACCACAATCATCCCGTCTTTGTGTTTAAAACCGATAATCGGGTCTCCGGGAATGGGATTGCAGCAATCGGCCACTACATAATTGCCATGACTTATGCTTTTGGGATTCCTCCCCAAGAGAGCATTGCGGAAGTCGTTGGGACCTATCACGCCGGCGCCTATACGGAAAAACAACTCAGGCTGGTAATTTAATTGGGAATAATCGAGAAGCTGTTTGAGCGTATCCAAATTGTTGGGATAATTCATGGCCTTGAGCCTCTCGTTGTAAATGGTCTCGCCGTTCTTTATAAGAGTGTCTCTCTCACCCCTGAAATATTCCAACACCACATTGCGCGCATGGCGGGTTTGAAGGAATTGGAGCCATTCCAGTTTGGGACGGCCGCTTTTGGCTGAAATGATTTCCACTTGGTCGCCTGTCTTGAGCTCCTGACTCAGGGGTACCAGCCTCATATTCACTTTGGCGGCAATTGCGGTGTTGCCTATATCCGTATGAATCATATAGGCGAAATCCAATACCGTGGCGCCCGCTTGGATACTCTTTTGTTCCCCTTTGGGCGTAAATACCACAATATCGGTGGCAATAAGGTCTTTATGGATGATGTCCAAAAGCTCCAATGCATTTACATCCTCGCTGGAGAGTATTTCCTGTACCTTGGCGAGCCATTTATCCATATTCGACTCGCTGTCGTTCAGGTATCCGTCCCTTTTGTAAGCCCAGTGAGCGGCTATGCCCCTTTCGGCTATATCGTCCATACGTCTGGAACGGATTTGCACCTCTATCCAAAAGCCGCTGCGACTCATAAGGGTGCAATGCAAGGCCTCGTAGCCGTTGCTCTTGGGATTATTTATCCAATCGCGATAGCGGTCGGGCTGCTGTCCGTAAATTCCCGTGAGTATGGAAAAAATCCTGAATGCCTCCATCTTTTCGGCCTCCGCTGAGCCGGAGCTCTGATCATAGATTATGCGCACGGCGTAAAGGTCGTATATTTGGTCGAAGGGAATTTTTTTGGTGTTCATCTTAAACCAGATGGAGTAGGGGGTTTTGAGGCGCTTTTTAATCTCGAAGGAGATGTCCGCCTGCTTGAGGGCGCTCTCGATTGGGCAGATGAAGGCATCTATTTCCTTATCACGCAAAGCCACATTGCGGTCAATGCGATTGGATATATCTTTATAAGCCTCAGGCTCCTTATATCGGAGCCAAATATTCTCCATCTCCGACTTTATCCCGTAAAGACCGAGCCTGTGGGCAAGCGGAATAAAGATGAACATAGTTTCGGATAGAACCTTGTCGCGCTTGTGCTCAGGCATAAATTCGATTGTGCGGCAATTGTGCAGGCGGTCGGCAAGTTTTATAAGTACGACGCGCACATCATCGTTCAGGGTAAGAAGAATACGTTTGAGATTTTCTGCCTGAATGCTCTCAATTGTGGTGCCGCCGCGCCTATCCTCGTTGTCGAGCACAGTCTTGATTTTAGTAAGTCCCTCCACCAAAGTGGCTATCTTGTCGCCGAATTGGTGACGGATATCCTCTACAGTATAGTCCGTATCCTCCACAACATCGTGCAGAAGGGCTGCAGATATGCTCTTGTAACCGAGTCCTATGTCATCCACAACTATTTGGGCAACGGCGATGGGGTGAAGGATATAAGGCTCTCCGGAACGCCGCCTTATGTCTTTATGGGCATTGCTTGCAAACTCGTAGGCGCTCTTTACCACTTCTATTTCTTTGTCAAACCTGCAGCGTCTCCGGGCGGAAACTTCTAATTTCTCCCAAGCGTTCTTTATGAGGAGCTTGTCCTCGCTATTGAATTTTGCAAAGCTCATTTTTCAGACTCCCATTGAGGTATACTAATATTATCCACTTCCTGAAACGCCCTTGTAAGTTCGGCTCCGTATATTATTATCTGCCAGCTGAAATTCATCCAGATAAGAAACAGGGGGATGGCAGCCAATACACCATATACTGCATTCAGCCTGCCCATAAAAGCCTGTGTCTCCAAATACAAATATTGGAAGAGCACAAAAGCTACGGCATCGATGGCGGCTGCTTTCAATGCATATTTGTATTTTACTTTTACGGCAGGTATAAACTTGTACATGGCAGACAGGGTAAAAGCGCTCATAAAATAAAGCGTCAGCCAACTGAGGAATTTCGCAAAGGAACGCCACTCGGCAGTATCCAATCCTATCAGCGATGTGGCATTGGTGGCAAAAGCTATACCGTAGCCGAAAATAATCATCACAAAAGGAATAAGGAGCATCAGGCCGAAGTAAAAGCCGAAACGCTTGAAAATGTTGCGCGGAATCTTGCGTATGCCCCAGACATTGTTGAATACCCTTTCTGTCTGGAACATCAGCCAAAGTATGGTCCACATAAACATCAAGGCGGATACAACACCTACCGGACCGGACTTGGCTACATCTATTATATTGCCCGCTTTCTCCACTAAAATATCGGTGTGGGTAAAAGAAGCGGGGAGGGCTCTCTGCAAAAACATAGTAACCTTGTCTTCCATGCCAAGACCGCCCGAAACAGCAAAAATGAAAGCCAGCATGGGAACAATGGCAAGGGTGACGAAATAACTCAGCGCAACGCATTGGAAGCCCATCCTGTTCTCAGCAAATTTATCCAGAGTGTAGCGCGCGAGTTTGGTAAAGCGCACCAGCCCTCTCCTGGCCCTGGAAAGGTATCCCGTTTCCATAGTCCAGAGCTTATCGGTGAAAAGGTCGGATATTTTGAATTTGCGGCTTTTGGGCATAATATTAAAAAAGCGTGGGTTCTTCAGTTGTTTTTTCTGTCGCTTTGTTTTCTTTTATATCGTCTTTTTTTGGTTTTTCTTCAGTCACTTTGTCTTCTTTCGCTTTATCTTCTTTCGGGAGAAGCTCCATAAAACTTTCTTCGCTTAGTATCGGGACTCCAAGGGATTCGCATTTCTTTA
>JAAZIW010000270.1 GCA_012800665.1 Rikenellaceae bacterium | reverse complement strand
ACAATGTTATCCGCTGGGTGCAGACCGCCTTTGAACTTCGCAGGCAAAAGCGCGAAATCGAATATTATCAAGAAGAAATCAAACGCTTGGACAGCGAAATCGAGGGGCTTTCCAATAATCGTGACAGTCTCGAAACCTACGCCCGCGAGCAATTAAACTTTGCCGAGCCGGGGGACGATGTTTATTTGCTGGAATAATAGCCTACCAATGGCTCCACTTCATCGCAATTGCCCTGCGGCGATTTGGGCTTTATGCGCTCGAACGCCAAAATAACAAGTCCGATAATCACTAAGGCCAATACAAAATAAGCCCAATATTTTCCCTTGCCTAAAATACTCACCCAATTATCGGCATCTTCCAATGCCGGAATCCGCGCTGCTACAAGCGCCATCGTATTATTGGCAAAATGCATGAGCATTGTGAGCTTGAGCGAACCCGTCTTGTAATAGACATATCCGAACAGGCATCCTAAAATAAAGGCGGGGATAGCCTGCCAGGGGTTCATATGTATAATTGCAAAGAAAACGGATGAAATAACTATCGCCCAGAAGGGCTTGATTTTGCTTTCGTAGAGAAGTCCCCTTAATATCATGCCTCTGCAAAGCCATTCCTCAAAAAAAGGAGCCATAATGCTTACGCACAGGAAATTCACCCAGAAATTCCCGCTTGTCATATCTCTGAAGGCCTTTTCCAACCACTCCGGAATAGGAGGCATAGCGTAATTTATGGCATCTGTGGCATAGGCTGCCGCCAGAGTGGCGAGTATTACAAACAACGCTGCCAACCATCTTCCAACGGGAGCAAAATTATTGCTGTCCAAGGCAAAACCTTTGCTGTCAAAAGAATTTTTGCGGCTTTTGTAGCCCACATAAAGCATGGCGGGTAAAAACTGCAGCGGATAGGATATAAGCATGGTATATTCCAAGCTGGAGGCTTGTCCCATCAAGCGGATGAACAAGGCGCTTACAACAAGTCCCAAAACAAGCCCGACAAAGAGCCATAGCAAAAGTATGAACATGTCCGCCACGCCGGGCACATACCATGCGTGGTCGGAAATTGTATTGTAGTTGCCGCGTCTTCTGCGGGTACGAGTATTGCCAAATCTTAACATATTAATATAGAGGTGAGGGATATATTCCTTTCTTTACCAACTCTGCCAGTTTGGCCACCACTCCGGGTCGGTCTTCCTTGTATGTAACGCCGAACCATTGTGAAGGCGAGCTCAGCACCTCGCAGGAGGCCTCTCCGTTTTTAATCATAAGGTCAACCGCAAAGGGTATGTAATATTCTTTTTTGAGTTCGAGCCCGTTTTCGGCAAGAAAATCCTTGAAAATCCGCTCCATCTTCGGGAAACAATCCGGCGTAAAACCCCACATATTCATAGAGCAGAGAGCTTTGGGGTCTAATTCCACATGGTTTTCGCCATTTGCGGAATTATCGCCATAAACCTTGCCGTCAGCTTCAGCGGCAATATTAAGATGCTCCTCTATGGTGTTGAGTCCGCGATTTGAGTCATAGTGGCAGATTCCGCGTGAAACGCCGCCGCTTTCGCTGAGGGTATTGTCAAGCTTGAAGCCCATTATGCAATATTCGCCCTT
>JAAZIW010000269.1 GCA_012800665.1 Rikenellaceae bacterium | reverse complement strand
CTTTCTTGTTCACGATAAGCCAAGGTATCACCCATAGCGGTGCAAGTATACCTATAATCACAAAAGTCATCTTCCAGCCGACAAAACTACAGAGCAGGGCTATTAAAATAGGAGCAAGTATTGCCCCGACAGAGGCCCCCGCGTTGAAAAGCCCCTGAGCTAGAGCGCGTTCTTTTTGGGGAAACCATTCAGCGTTGCTTTTAACAGTTCCCGGCCATGGGCCGGCCACTCCGAGACCCAGTCCTGCGCGAAAGCCCATAATGGACTTTACGCCGGTGGCCAGCGCAGTCAAAGCATCTGAAACACCCCAAAGCAGGGCAGAAAAGGTAAATCCCTTTCGGGTCCCTATCTTATCATACACTCTGCCGGAAAACATCTGGGATAAACCGTAAGCAACCATAAACACCATGTTTATCTGCGCGAAAAGAGTCTTGCTCTTGTCGTTGAATTCCACATCGCTGAGCCCCTCGCGGCTTATGAGTCCCAAATCTTCTACGATTCTACTCCACATTATGCCCAGCGTATTCCGGTCGAGATAATTAATTATGGTGACTAGTACTATCAGCGCCAGTACCCACCAACGCATTCCTTTTACTTTCATAAGACTAAAGTTTTAGAAAATCGGCTCTTACCGGTGAGAAAGTATCTATCAGTACGCCTTCTTCGAGGCAGACGCAGCCGTGAAGTTCGTCCGGCGCCACATAATAACCATCTCCCGGACCAAGTATCTCGATGCGATCGCCTATGCGCAGTTCGAATGAACCGCTCACAACATAGGTCGCCTGAGAATGATAATGTTGGTGCATAGTACCTACAGCACCTTTCTCAAAATGTACTTTCACCATCATTAATTGACCGTCATAGGCCATGATTTGGCGCCTTAATCCCGGGCCGGGTGTCTCCCATTGAAGGGTTTTTTCGAATTGAAAAGTTTCGCTTTTTGTTCTCATGATGTTATTCGTATCTAAGATAATATTGTGGATTTTTTTCGTTAAGTTGCAAAGTAAGTAGAATTGCTCTTTCTCCTTTAAAGAGATAGCGCACTTCTATGAGTTCGGGTTCGTTCTTTAAAACCTCTATTCCTTTACATGAGCGATCGAGGTTTGCCGACTGTTCAACCATTAGGTCGTATTTACCGTGAGTCTCGAGGCAGGAAGCAAAAAGATGGGCTCCCGGCTTTGAATTACTGCGAATTATATACACGGGTTCGCTGCGCAGATTAAAGTCGGGGTCGCCGGCTCCGGTACGCGCAAGGAAAATTTTGTCTTGCGCAGATGTTGTTGTAGAAACGCTGTACATCCTGTAAGCTGTAAGCCATGTATAAGATGTGGTCCCTTGAGCAGCGTCAGCTTCAGCCTCCAACCACAAATGCTGATAGCCGGAAGAAGATCCCATGGCTTTCATATTGTCTACAAACTTGCAGTAAGGAACAGACAGCTCTATCATATGTCCATTGTAATGTAGAGGAAGGTCGTATTGGTGAGGTTTATCCGAAGTGGCGCGTAAAAGGTCCAATATAATCGGATATTCCAAGAAGGGAACGTCGGCATAGAAAAGATAGCGCTCCATGCTTATATCGTCGTAAGCCTTGTCTTCAACCGCTCCAACCATTTGAAGGCTTCCACCGAGGGAGCAGGCGGTAATTTTTGGATGACTTTTCGACGCGAGTGCCATACTGCCGTCAAAGTGACTTCTGCCATCGGCCACAATAGTATTGTGAGCTATAGTTTGCTTGGCGTAACTCTCATTTTCGTGGGTGTAATGTCCATTGTATTTTGCAACTATATTCAGAAAACGAGCTGATCCATAGTCGGTGACCACCTCATTTCCTGCGTCATAATAGCAAAAGTTCAACCTGTCAAAGTGACCATGTGACATCCCATGAGATGTTGCCTTGAAAGTAACCGCTGAGTTTTGGTCGGCTCGAGGGGAGCGGAAAATTGTAAATGCACCCTCATCGCCATTCGCGCCATCGCGCAGAAGACAACTGCGAAGCTGCAATGGCTCTTCTTCTCCTGCGGCAATGGCCTTGGCCACAGCAAATCCGGCATCGGATACCACCACCTCATGTTGGAAGCGATTGGCAACCCACAATAACTGTTTGTTTGATGGATTTGCAAGAAAAGCAATATCTACTGCAGAAACGAGCTCCTGCGCTCTATATCCCTTCTCTATGGCATCGTTGAAGTGCATAAATTCCCCTTCGTATGCCATTTGAAGCAGAGTGTCCACGGCCTTAAGCAATATGCCGTCTCTATACTCAAAAATACCAAGCTCCGGACGGTTATGATGCAGACATTGTGCAAACATCATAAAAGGCCAAATAGCATAACGCTGATAATAAGCGCCTTCTGTAAAGTAGCCGTCGGGGGAAAAGAGGACATCCAGTTGCTTTATAAAACCGACATCGCCGCTCCCGTCACTTCCATAGAGCGCTTTGTTCAGTAATTTTTCGTCGCCCATGACAATAGCAATCATTCCTACTGCCGAATTCGCCCATGTTGCATGATTGTTAAGACTATTAAATCTATGATAGTTGGCGCAATTGTCTTCGGTTCCATTCATTATAAAGTCTGCGTATGGGCGGAAAAGGTTTTTCTCCAAATGTCTGCGCTCTGATGAGCTAAGAGTGTCGTATATGCAATCATATGCCTGAGACACGTGCAGCAACCATACGCTTTCGTTCAGTGTCTGCCAAAAAATTCTTCCCGGAGTATTCGAAAGTCCCAGCGGATGATAGCCTAATTGCGGATACATGTCTGCATAAGCCATAAGCATTTCTTTTACCTTGTTCGCATACTCTTTTCGACCGCATATCTGCCAAGCAATACCTAAATTGGCCATATCAAAGTAATTGAGCTTATGGGTTTCGTGACTGTATCCTCCACCGCCGTGCTCCGGCACAGGAAGACAGATTGCGCGTTCCAAAGCAAGGTCTGCGCTGTTTAACAATTGTTGTAACGAGTTATCGAAAAGAGGTACTTGACCTTTTGCCTCTTTTATGGAAGCAACGCCGTCTTTAGTAAGGAGCAGACATGGATGCTGCACTCGGCCCGCATATACAATCAATGCAGAAAATAATGCAAATGTTATAACAATTGTTCTTTTCATCTGTTCCAAAGTATTTTGCCGGAATCTTTAAAAGAATTCCCACTTATGTCTAATTTTTCCCAAGGAGCATCATCAAGACGGACAGAATAGCCACCGCGACCGCTGGAAACAAAGTTACAATTACGAATATCCAGGATTTGAGCGCCGGTGATGCGAATGACCGAACCACGAACCTTATTACAACAATCGTAGAAGCTGCAGTTATTTATGTGCACATAGGGCCCTGCTGTGCTCTCGTCGCTTCCACCGCGGTATATATTGATGGGAATGCCCAGTATTCTTTCGAAATGACAGTTTTCTATAAACATATCGTCGGCATTGTATCGCCCCTTGTCTTCAGTTTCATCGGCGTAGTTGACAGCATCACCGCTCAGAGAAGAGAATCTGCATTCCCTAATCGCCACAGTGTCGGCGAAAGTGCCTTTAAGTCCCCTTATGGGAATGAATCCTCCCTGACCGCAATCAGAGAAAGAGCAGTTTTCCACAATAAGTGTATATGGCTGTAACATATCTGCCGCTGTGGAAATCATACTTTTTGCCAGAGCCTTTCCCGGAGTGGCTTCTCCGGAAAACGCTATCCCCCTGACAATAAGAGACCCTCCATCCGATATCGTTATCATATTGTCGGTTTTGCGCCCTCTGAAAAGCATTTTTGGAGAGGCTCCTTCTGCTGCTCTTATCTCCATCGGTACTTTTATTTCCATAGCTCTCTCAAGAGGATAGATACCATCTTCCAAAATAAACACTGTTCCCGAGGCCGCCTCATCTGTAAGAGCAGGAAGGTTATCTTCAGGGGACAGATTGCACATCTTTGCTATTATTGGCTCTTTCTGCTCTTCGCCAACATACCAATCGGCGCCGCGATTAACAAGAAGCTCGCTGAAGGCAGGCACTGCCGAAGATCTCTTGGCGCTCACTGTATTCCCTGTCCATATTGTTCCGATAGGAGGAAGAGTGCGCTCGAAATCTTTTCCTGTGGAGAAATCAATTGATTTGCAGTCTTCAAACACATTATCCTGAATGATTGTATTCTTTACCTGCATATATCTGTTGGGAAGCGAATTGGGAACTCCGTACATAAGGGCGAGCGCGGAAAAGAAACGTTCCCCCGCCAAAGAATAAAAAAGGTTTCGTCTTACTATCTGGTCCTCGCCTACTATGCGTATGCCACCGGTATTACGAACGCCATGTCCGAGAAACATATTTTCTTCTGCGATATTGCGGTCGCCGTGCCTAAGGGCAAGAACTCCCTGGCATTCGTAGAACACGTTACGGGCAATTGTATTTTCGCACGACTTTATGGACACAACCTCAACTTCGCCATTGCAGCGGTCGAACAGATTGTCGGCAATCAGTGTCCGTGAATTTTGCATGCACTGAATAGAGGTCCCCACGCGAATGGTTTCCGAACCATTGGAGCCATAAACCGGACGCGGACCAAAGATATTATGGTCTATGCTGTGATGATTATTATCGCATCCTTCATGGTCGAGCATAACCAAAAGCGTAACCCCAAGGCTAAGTTTTCCCATAAAAGAGCAATGATCCACACGATTATTGCGCCCATAAATAGATACATAAGAAAATGGAATGTCCCTGTGTTGGGGATTGCAATCTTGAATTACGCAAGATGTTAGGCGGCAACCGTGGGCAAGCGAATCACCGTCACGGAATTCCACCACTGCACCCTTTCCGGCAAAACATTCCCGAAAAAGAAAATCTCTTACCTCCAATCCGTTACCGCTGATACGAAGAACCGATTTGCCTGTAAAAACAACACCGCCAGGACTCTGAGCAGAGACGACTACCGGACCGTCTGTCCGAAGGCTAAGCTCACAATCCGAATAAATACCATCGCGCACAAATATAGTATCACCCGGCATAGCAGAAGCTATAGCCTTCTGCAGTCTGTCGGGAGATACCGGACCACGCACACATGAACAGGCCGCCAATGCAAAAGCGAGTATGAAAAAGATTCGTTTTACCATGAGACTCCTGCGTTTTTGCGTATTTTGTCAATTGTTTCGGAGAAGTCGGGAATCTCCGGAGCGGAAGAAGACATTCCGAGTGTTATCCCTCTTACTGTTCCTCCGAAAATAATATTGTCTTGCCATTTTATTTCGTTTAAAGGCGTGTCCTCATGCACCATTACGGGAATCATATACACCTTTGACGAAAATATTTTATTGCCGGAAAATATAAGGTTTTTCGGGGCTGTGTCTTGAGAGTCTCTAACTCCATAGTTTACCACAATGCCGTAAAGGCAATCCTTGAAGATATTGTCTTTAACAACACAGTCTTTAACTGTCCAATAACCGGTGAGTTCTGCATTAGACTCTCCCTTTACAACGCATAAGGCGGCTTTGTAATTCGTTCCCGTAAGGTTTAGAAAGATATTATCTTGGACAATATGGCGTTCTCCTATTATACGCACGCCACCTACTTCGGACCTGCCGCCGGAAAGGAAGAAGTTGCCTTTGACCGTACAATCGTTGCCATGACGCAGTGTAAGAGTGCCCTCTCCTCCTTCAAAGAGATTGCCCTCATAAAGATTGCGGCAACTCTTGTTGGAAATGATTTCCGCTCTTTCTCCATTGCAACGGTAGAAATAGTTTCCTGTAACCGTACAGCAAGCATCGGACATTGAGTAGGTGCTTGTGCCTATGCGGAGTGATTCCTGACCATTACGAGGCTTGCCTTTATCGTCGTAATGAGTATAGGGTCTGAAAAAATAGTTGTCGGCAATGCGATGATGGGGCACTATATCATCTTCCATCCAAACTACGAGCAGGCAACCCATATTCCTTTTGTCAATGAATGAACAATGTGAAATCTCGTTACGGACTCCGTATATAGACACCCATTTGGTGTCCAGTTCCGAAGCCTTACTGCCTCGTCCGTCTATTTGGCAATTGGATATCCTGCAATCGCTGCTGCCTCTTGCAAATGTTAGGATTGAGCCCTTGACAGAAGTGTCTATGTTGTTGAAAGTAAAACCTTCGGCAACGAGGTAACTGCCACTAAGTTGCAAAGAAGAAACTCCCTTGAATACCACACCGCCAGGAGTCTGAGTCCGGAAAACTATAGCCGAGTCGGCCGTTCCGGACAATGACATTTTGAGGACAATGTTTTCGTATTCCCCATCAGCCCATTCTATAATAGTCCCCGGAACAGCAAGCTTGACAGCCTCTGCAAATTCAAGAGCATCATTCACAACAAAGTCGGCTTTGACTTTTTGTGTTTTATCTTGCCCGTTTGGAGAGGACGGTACCGGAGCCGGAATAGAAAACGCCTCATGGCACCCCGCCGTTAAGGCGAGGGCCATCAGAAGCAAAAATTTCATATGTTTTCCTGTCATTAGTTCAATACTTGAGACCAATAGAGATCTATCTCTATATAGCCTTCTCGCGATTCAAGAGCAAGTCCTGTTGAAGGGTCGCCACAGTTTATATCGCGTATATACATATAGCCTAATTTATATATATCCTCTTGGGCTTTTGGCTTGCCCCCGGTTGTTGAAGCAAATTCATAATTCAAATACTGAAGCGCTATCACGCTCCCCTTCACCCAAGTGTTACCCTCAGTAGTGCCGAAAGCAGGTGCATTGGCTCCTGCCAGCTGAAAGTCTGTAAGAATATCTCCAAGGCTTCCTGCCGCAACAGCAGTCTTCAAATCTCCATCGCCCATAACGCGCATGAAAATAACCGGAGTTCCGTATGTGGATGGTAACGATGTGCCATCTTCTAATCGATGGCATTTGAGTTGCGAGGAAGAATTAGCCGGATTTTGGAAGGCCAATTTATGAGAACTGGAAGCTGTCGCAAACATATATGGTTTTGCGGAATAATAGCCTTCTCTGCTTCCGCTTACCTTGCTGGAAGAGGTAACTACGGTATTTGTTCCTTCTTTAGCCGGAGGATCCACGGAAAGATTATTCCAATCGCTTGTCGAAATTACTCTTCCTTCGTCTAAAAGCAAGAAGGCGTTTTGAGCATTGTTAGCAGGATATGTACTTTTGGAGTTAGAGCCAAGAGCCAACTTCAAACTTCGAGTATAATAGAAAGGATGAAGTTTTATTGTTCCGAAATCAGCACGATTTCCACCGTTCCATATGGCTATGAGCGGTACATTTTTCGCAACAGTTCCCGAAATTCCGGCAGGAATAGTGAACTGTGCTTGAATGTCGGTATGTTCTCCGGAAAGAGGAACCTCAATGCCATCTATTTCGAATTTCTCGATAGAAGCAAAATTTTCACCGCGCACAATGGCCTTTCTGCCAAGATAGAAGCCGTTATAACCTTCTTCGGCAGGCGTTACAGAAGTAATAATAGGAGCCGCCGGACCAATTGGTGTTGTGTCTATTTTAAAATCGCCAATAATTGTGATTTTTTGTGCAGGCGTGCCATATTCGGCAAATAATTCGGCAGAAACTACCGCAGGATCTGCTTTTTCTATGTCAGAAGGAATCTTAAAGGTAATACCCTCTGAGGTTTGCTCTGAAATCAACAATTCAGTGTTTCCCCATTTTATTGAAGAAACAAGATCCAAATGCTGCCCTGTAAGCGCCAAATTATCGCCGAGGGCGGCAGGATTTGCTTGACCGAAAGGAGCAAATACGGGAGTATGGAGGGTAAACTTATCTGTAGAAGTAACATCTATGGTCCCGCCCTCCCATACTGCCGAAATGGAAAGCTCCATATCTGCTTCTGTGGACTGAACAGGTGGCACCGCAACCACAATAGCTTCGTAAGAAGAAGAAATGAATTCCGTTTGAGCCACTTGTTCTAACCCAAAATCAAGACGGGTGATTTTATCGAGATTTCGGCCGTTAATGTTTATTTGAGTGCCGACAGTACCGGATGTCGGTGAATATCCGCTCACCAAAGCATCAGTAACAGGTATGGTGACAAAATAGTCATATTTAAACACTACGGTTTTGGCATCAGCATCGAAAACCTCGAGAGATACCATATAAGGATCATCTTGTTGAGGCTTTGCTATATCGGGAATCTCAAATACTAGGGTGGTCATTGTTTTTTCTACAATAACCGCTTCTATTTCATCCACTTTCACGGCTCCGACCTTATCGAGATTGAAGCCTTTTGCACTTACATGAGTGCCCACATAAGCGCGCACTGTGCCGCTTTCATCGGCATTTGGTTCTAAGTGTTCGGTTGTCACATTCACAGCCGGAGTATTAATCGGGAGCACCGCCTCTTCCTTACAAGAAGACAGAGCAATTGTCATCAAGACCGCAAATGGGATCAAACTTAAAAATCTTTTCATTGTTCAGTGATTTAAAGTTTGGAATAATCGTAATCGTATTTCTGCCAATAACAACTAAAGGTAATTTTTGAATTACCATAGTTGCTGGTGCTGTAGACGCCCCAGTCGATGCTGTTCACGTGTATAATGCCAAGCCTGCGTATATTAAGCGCGGGATTGTCTTTAGAGTAGCCATTATTACTGTAATACGCTACAAGAAAAACAGCGTCAAGCTTGTATCCCGGGTCGTCTTTTAATTCGGCAGTCTGGTGATCGCACCATTTATCTGACTTTATGCCTCCCGACATAGATGTTATAGATATTCCCGCTATGGTCTTGGCATCTACATCTATTGGAAATAGAACCTCGTTTATGTTTTCTATCTGTCCTGCAAGCACCTTTGAGACAAGCGTAGACTCGGCAGGAGATGAGGACTCGGGATTTAAATAGCGGAATCCCAAAATTGGCGTCCCAGGAATGGTGTTATTGCCTCCAGGCACCCTATAATCGTTGGAGGGCGTTCCTTCGAAACTAATAAAGAAGTTCTTTAATTGGCTGTTGGAGTTAGCCGGAGAGTTAATCTGAAGCACATTGCCGCTAACCGCAGAGAAGAAGAAGTAGGGCAACACCGAATTATACTCTTCGTCACTTACTACTCCCGGTTTAGGGGTATTGGCAGATGCCCACTGGGCTCCGTTGTGAGCCATGGCAACCGGATCAAGCACCTCTTTCCATTTTGCGTTTTCGTAGGCTATTCCCGATTCCGGAGAGAAAAAAGACACGTACTCGTTGGTCTCTGTGCGCCCTTGTGCCCAAGTGCGGACACTTTCCCAATAACGTACGAACGGGACATAAACTACAAATGAGTCTGAAAGGATAATGCTTTCGTTATTGTCGAAGTAATATGCCTTGAGAGTCACGGTAGTTTCGCCGTCGGCAAAGTCGCCGGCAGGAATCGTAAAGGTAATCTTGGATGGCTCCTTAAACAGCGGAGCCTCAAAATCGCCTACCATAATCTTGTCTATATTATTGAGATACTCCCCGGTAAGCACTATACTTTTGCCTACTGCTGTTCGGCCTAAAGTAAAGGCGTCGAAACTTGGCACATAGCGGATTACCGTTACTGTAGGTGCCGACACTAGCGGAGTGAAAGCTTCATTGCTGCCATCGAAATAAGACATGGTTATTCTGGCAGTGGATTCTTCGACATAAGGGACTTTTACCACAATCTCTGTATTGGAAGATGTCACTATGGAAGCCTCGTGGCCGGTCTCGTGTCCTACTGCGGTAAAAAACACTGCGGTAGCCGAACTCAGTTGTGAACCGGAAATTAGCATTTCGTCACCCATCTCCACCTCGGACTGAAGCTTTTCTTTAGTGATTTCCGGTACCGCAAATGAGCAGTTAAACGATGTGGATGAACTGGTACGCCCCATGGGATTGACCAATGTAATGCTGCCGGAAGTAACGCCTGAAACTACTCTGAGCGATAGTCTTTTGTCGGAAACTTTTTCCACAATATCCACTTTAACATCGCCTATATAGGCTTCCGTAACATTATTGAGGTGCTCACCCATAACCTTAACAATAGCACCAACGGGGGCGGTTTGAGGTTCGAATGAGGAGATTACCGGAGGCATGGATTCTACTTCATCCACGCTTATGTTGTCGCATGCGGCAAAAAAGAGCAGCATCGGCAAGATGTACAATATTCTATTGGATTTCATAATATACTGGTATCAATAGCCCGGATTTTGGGCAACACTCTTATTAATGTTCAAAACCGAAACCGGTATCGGAAGAGCTGTCTGCCATTCTTCGATAGGATTCACAATATAGTTGTATCCCGCATAGAACGGCTCAGACGCCAAGAAAGAATTAATGGTAGATACCGTTGTACCCCATCTGAGCAGGTCGAAGAAACGTTGGTTCTCGAAGCACAATTCGAGGCGGCGTTCTTTGCGGACAGCTTGACGGAACTCATATCTGGATGAAAGATCCGCTAATGTGTATGAAGGTATCCCGGCACGTTGACGAACCGCATTCAGAAGGGTCAGAGCTTCGTCTCCCGGACCATATAGCTCATTACGCACCTCTGCAGCAAGGAGCATCACGTCGGCAAGACGTATTACCGGAAAATCGTTTTCAGCATCCCACTCACTGGTCATTTCGGGGTCAATGAACTTGCTGCAATAGCGGGCATTAACATTATCCACTATCATTTCGGTTGTTTTGTTAAAATAACTTTCTCTCAGACACACATCCTTACGCAGGTCGCCCGGATTGGCATCGAATGCGGAAATAATATTATCGGAGGGATAATTATAATGCTTGGGTGCGCCTATTGCCACATTGCCGCCATTATTTATAGGAGCGAACAAAGTAGTGAAAGGTGAACCTATTCCCAAATTACCACTCTTATAGCGAATTGCGAAAATAATCTCAGCATTGCCTTCATTCTCTTTGTCGAAAACCATATTGTAGGGAACCATCTCTGCGCCGGATGTGGGATTTCCACATGCGACAATTACTTCTTCCAGCAGTCCAAGAGCTTCGGCATATTCCGGGTCGGAAGTGGAATACTCGCTGATAAGAACTTTTGCAAGCATAGCCTTTGCCGCTCTTGTGTCTACTCTTCCAAAATCAGAAGCCGACACTTCGGCAGGCAGTAAATTTTCATCTATGATTGTTCTCAAATCTGATTCAACCAGAGCCCATATATCTTCCGAAGAAGAACGCTGCATTTGACGAGCCTCGTCGGCACCGGTCTTGGATGTTATAATGAAAACCGGTCCCCAGAGACGTACAAGATTGAAATACATCCATGCGCGAACAAATCGAGCCTCACCTTCGTAGCGAGCTCTTTCTGCTTCATCCTGCACTACGTCAAGATTTGCAAGCACATTGTTCGCTCTGTTTACCGCCACATAAGTGGCATCCCAATGATTTTGTATCCACGCGTTTGCAGTGGTGGGGACAAATTGGTCCAGCTGCTCTATAAGTTTGGAGTCTTGAGAAGTCGAATTATTTACGCGCATACGAGCGTTGTCGCTACGCAACTCTGTCATTGCCCATTCATTATACACTGCACCATAGAGAGCATTGTACATTCCTACAACAAGATTATTCACTGACTTGCCATCCTTTACATACTCGTCGGCAGCAACCTCAGAATAAGGATAACGGTCTAGATTGCAAGAATTGAACAGCAGTAGAGCAAGCGATATTGCAATTATAAATCTTTTCATAACTTGAATATTCTAGAATTTTATGTCAGCACCAAAAGTAATGGTAGATGTAAGAGGAAATCCGCCTCTTTGGTAGCCGGATATCATAGGAGAGGAATAAGGTCCTGATGTCATTCTGGATTCCGGATTCACGCCTTTATAATCTTTTGACCACAGATAGGCGAGATTGTTTCCACTTAGATACAATCGAAGGCCCCCTAACTTCCCTGCAAGTTGCTTCTTGCTGAAGTTATAACCGGCCGATACATTTCTAAGACAAATATAAGATCCGTCTTGAAGCGGATAGTCGGTAAGAAGCATATCATAACCGACTTTCATATATGGCACCTTTCCGTTGCCGGGATGAGTTGGACTTACCCAACGATCTCGTAAATAAGCTGTGTTGTATTTATGCGACTCGTTGTAGAACACGTCACCATTGAATACCGTAACTCCGGCAACCCCTTGAATGAGTATCGAAAGATCGAAATTACCTATCTTGAAGTTATTGGTCATTCCATATGTGAATCCCGGATAAGGATTGCCCAATGGAACGCGGTCGGCGTCTGTAAGCTGATTGTCTTGGTTTATGTCAACAATGCGTAGTCCTCCCGGAACATCAGCGGCAAAATGCGGATTGGCTTGAATTTCGTCTGTGGAATTCCATACCCCGTCTGTTTTGAAGCCATAATACTGAATAAGCGGGTCACCGACACGAGCTATATAATTTTCGTTGCGTTCTCCTTGAGTTATCACCTCTTTTTCCCCGCCGATTTCGAGCAGTTTATTACGGGATAAGGAAAAATTAAAGTCACTCGCCCAAGAGAAGCGTCTATGCTTGACGTTAAGAGTAGAGAGTTGGATTTCCACACCGGCATTTCTTACGCGACCTATATTATTCCAATATTTAGTAAATCCGGTGAACGATTGTGTAGGTTGCTCAAAAAGCAGAGCTCTAGTTATAGAATAATAGCCGTCAACCGTCAAGTTTATACGATTGCGCAACGCGCTGAAGTCTAAACCTAAATTAAATTCGTCCGTTTGTTCCCATGTAATGTTGGCATTTGCAAGAGTGGAAGAAGTGTTTGCAGTACCTGAAACCAAAGAACCATTCCCGCTGCCTATTACATAATTCGCTCCTCCGAGAACCTCCAAAGCGGAAAAATAGTTAATGTTGTTATTTCCTGTAACTCCATACGAGGCGCGAAGCTTAAGGGTGCTGAGCCAATCGATATGCTGCATCCATGGTTCCTGCGATATTCTCCATCCGACCGATACAGACGGGAACCACGCATTACGATTGCCTTTGGTAAAAAGAGAAGAGCGATCCAAGCGAAGCGATGCAGATAAAAGATATTTGTCGGCATAGCTATATGTAGCCCTGGCAAGAGCCGACTCTAATATCTTGTCAGGATAACGGAATGTGCCTGTCCCTGCCCCATTCCCGTTGTTATAAGATGCAAGAGAAAAAGCGGTTGCGGCATTAAGCGTGTGTATATCGTCGGTAGGGAAGCCTGTCCCATCCAGAGCAACAGTTTGCACTCGCGTGTTTTCTATGGTATATCCGGCGAGAAGATCCAGTTTGTGCGGTCCTCGGTAAAGATTATAATTGAGTGTATTCTCACTCAGAAGATCTGCATATAAAGTACTGTTGAATGTACCTCTGCTTGGAGTACCATCTTTTGTAGCATTCTGATTGGCATATGTATAAGATGGGGAATACCTTACATTGAATCCATTGGAAGTTTTGAATACAAGCCCTTTCGCAAGTGTTATCTCCAAATAGGCGTTGCCCAGCCCGGACATAGACTCGTACCACCTTTCAGTATTTGCCATAACACTCTTCGGGTTGTTATTTGCAGTATTGAACGGACTCACCTTGCTGTCCCAAGTCGGGTTGCCAAAAGAATCAGGATCTCCGGTTGGAGTGGTTATCTGGTTAAAGTGACTGCCGCGCGCAAAACCGGTATAACCTCCGGTTAGAGCGCTTGTCCACTCATTATGGTAAACCGGAAGGAAAGAGGAGGTTCTATAGAAATCTATAAAGTTATTCCTCGGCCTGTCTCTTTTGGAATAGTTGCCTGAGATATTGTATCCGAATCGGACTCTTTGAGAAAGATCGAGGTCGAGCCTGGTGCGCACAGACAACTTCTGTACAGAGTTTTGGAGCATAATACCCTCATCTTTTGTGTAAGATGCAGAAGTGTAGTATCGCATAGACTTGCGGCCTCCGGACACAGTAAATTGAGCCTGGGTAATGCCTGTGAAATCACGAAGCCCTTCCCTCTGCCAATCGGTAGCGCCTATGTTTTGCTCTATCCAAGCAGCGGCTCTATCCTGTCCTTTTACTGCCGGTCCCCCTACCGATTCCTCGAACTCTTGTAGTCTAAGGTATTCGCCTGCGGTGAGAAGGTCGTGCAGTTGGTATGCGTACTTCATTCCTTGATACACCCTCACAGAATAGCGTGGCTCGTCGGCCTTGCCCGTCTTGGTGGTTACCATAATAACACCGTTTGCGGCCCGCGAACCATAAATAGCAGCAGAAGCGGCATCTTTAAGGATTTCTATGGAATGAATATCCGAAGCGTTTACCGTGGACAACCCATCCGGCACGGGATATCCGTCAATAATAATAAGCGGCGAACTATCTGCCGAAATAGAACCGGTCCCTCTGACACGAATAGACGGAATCACGCCTACCTCCGAAGTAGTGTTAGTGATAGTAAGACCTGCCACTTGTCCTTGCAAAGCAGTTGTTACATCGGACACCGGAATGTCTATGAGAGCCTCGTCTCCGCTTATTTTGGAGATAGAACCGGTAAGATGCGATTTAGCTTGGGTACCATAACCTATCACAACCACATCTTCCAGTAATCTTTGTTCGACATCGAGACGCACGTCAATCACTTTGCGATTGCCTACTACGAGTTCGATTGTCTTGTATCCTATGCTCGAGAACACAAGGACCGCATCGTCTGATGGAACATTAAGCGAATATGTTCCATCCATGCCTGCAGCGGTGCCAACAGTTGTTCCCTTAAGCATAACGGATGCCCCGATCAGAGGACCTTCGTCATCTGTTACCACGCCCCTTACGACTCTTCCTTGAGCAAGTGCTAAAATAGGTAGTACTATAAACAAGAATGCCGTTATGGCGTGTTTGTACATACTTTTTGCTAGCATATAAAACTAATAGCTGGTTAAAAAATTAAAATGTTATTAAAAATTGGTTAACCAATTTTATTTTTACAAATATAAATATTTTCTTCATAAATACCACAACGGCTATAATTTTTTTGTCCTATCTTTGTGTACCATGAACGAAAGAGCCTCTCTCTGGCAGATCTTTTTTGTCTTCGCATATGTGGGCGCCTTTACCATAGGAGGCGGCTATGCAATGATTCCTCTTATCGCGGATGCCATGCTGAAGCGCAAATGGATTAGCGAGGATGAGATGCCGGACATAATCACGCTGACTCAAAGCGCCCCGGGTCTTTTGGCAGTGAATATGGCCATCTACTGCGGTTATAAGCTTCGCGGACTGAAAGGTGCAATTGTGGCTACGCTTGGAGCTGTTCTGCCATCTTTTGTAATAATTCTGCTTATAGCCATAGTTTTTACATCCTTTAGAGAAAACACAGTGATAGTAAGAATTTTCAAGGGGGTTAGGCCGGTTGCAGTGGGGCTTATTTTGATTCCGGCAATCAATATGGCTAAAAAAGGATGTAAAAAATGGTGGCAATGGCTGCTGTGCGTTGGCTCTTTGGTAGCGGTGGCGCTGCTTAAATTCTCTCCCATATATATAATATTGGTAACCATCGTGCTTGCTGTGGGCATAAGTTTGGCGAAGGAGGCGCTTCCTAAAACATGACGGCTGTCTTCTTTCAACTTTTCTGGACTTTCTTTGTTATAGGATTGGTGAATTTCGGCGGAGGCGGGGCTATGATTTCCCTTATCCAAAGCAAGGTGGTCACCGAATTCGCCTGGATTACCCAAGGGCAATTCACGGATATTGTCGCCATCTCCCAAACCACTCCGGGACCTATCGGTATAAATTGCGCCACCTATGTGGGGTATGAGGTGGGGTTTAATTTAGGAGGAACAATATCGGGGATTGCAGGCTCTGCGTTAGCGACTTTCGCCTTGATTCTTCCATCTTTTTTCATCTTCTGGGGAATCGTATATCTTTATAGAAGATACAATAAAACCTCTCTTTTCGGCAATGTGATGGCGGGGCTGAGGCCGGCGGTGGCAGGGCTTATCGGAGCGGCGGCGCTTATTCTGATGTTTAATTTCGCACCCGGCAAAATCACCGTTCTCCATGAGAATTTCCCCGATTGGAAGTCGTGGGCAATAATGGGGGCGAGCGTAATCGCCTCGCTCGGCTTCAAGGTAAATCCTATTCTGCTTATATTGATAGGGGGGTTAATCGGATTTTTGATATATTAAAGGAAGGTTGAAGATAGAGGATAAAAAGAAGATGATGAAAGCGATTGTTTTAAAAATGCCAAGATAGAGCTTTGAAGATACCGAAGTGCAGCTAAAGCAATTCTTTTGAAACAGTTAAGATAGAACTATAAAAAAAGTTGTTTTGCAAATACTAAAACAGAATTTTAAAACACCAAGAAAATAACAAAAGCAACTG
>JAAZIW010000029.1 GCA_012800665.1 Rikenellaceae bacterium | reverse complement strand
TAGACATTGTGCGCAGGGTCATCCTGCACGACAACCCCTGACTGCGAAGCCATGAGCTCCCGAACCTGCTCAAGAGTAAAGGGCTTGAGCGTTTCCACATTGATGCTTTCGGAATGTCCGCCTTGCACAGGCACTCGCACCGTAGTGGCGCTGACGGCAATAGACTTGTCTCCGAAAATCTTATGCGTTTCATTCACCATCTTCATTTCCTCTTTGGTATAGCCGTTTTCTTCGAAGGAATCGATATGGGGGAGGACATTTTGGTCGATGGGATGAGGATAAACCTGAGGATTGGGTTTTTGGCCTGCGCGCTCGGCGTTCATCTGGTCGATGGCCTTGTAGCCCGTGCCAGTCACGCTTTGATAAGTAGACACCACTATGCGCTTGATGCCGAGCTTCTTATATATAGGGTTTAAGGGGAGAACCATTTGGGTGGTAGAGCAATTGGGATTGGCGATAATCATATCCTCCTCGCCTATGGCGTCCCCATTGATTTCGGGCACCACCAACTTTTTGCTTGGGTCCATGCGCCAAAAGGAGGAATTATCCACCACGCGGCAACCCACGGCGGCAAATTCAGGCGCAAGTTCCGAGGAGATGCCGCCTCCGGCAGAGAAAAGGGCTAATGCCGGCCTTGAGGCAATGGCATCTTCGGCAGATACCACCGGCCACTCGCGGCCGCGGAATGCCACTTTCCGCCCGATTGATTTTTCGGATGCAACAGGCAACAACTCGCTTACGGGGAAATCCTTCTCCTCCAATAACTTCAATATCATTGTCCCCACAAGCCCTGTCGCTCCGACCACTGCAACTTTCATATATTTTCAGCTTAAAATTTCGTTCATTATACTGCCTGCAGCCATGCGCGCTCCTTCGCCGGCGCCTTGAATCACAAGCGGATAGGGATGATAGGCGCTGCGAATTATGATGGCGTTTTCTGTTCCGAGTATGCGGAAGGCAGGATGCCTTCGTGACACATTCTGAACAGCAATTGTCGCCTTATATCCGAGCGGTTTGGAAGAGTCCTTTTCCAAGGTGGCGAGGAATCTTTGACGGCATTGCGAGCGGGCGGCGGCTTTTTCGGCAGCCTCGAATTCCGGCTCCAAAGCCTCCAATCTTTCGTAGAATTCTTCCATAGGCAAATCCATCAGCTCTTTGGGCACTGCCGGAATTATCTCCACATCCTCCTCCTCCAACGGCACTCCGACCTCCCTCGCCAAAATCAGAAGCTTTCGCAAAGCATCCTTGCCGGCAAGGTCCTGACGCACATCCGCCTCGGTAAGTCCCTGCTCCTGAGCCTTTTTCACTGTTTCGGCAAAAGAGCCGGGATATCGGGCGTAAGAAGATAGGATTTGATTGAGGGTGCAGCTTACAACTGCTTCTATGCTGAGGATTTCTTCGCCCGCATTGGCGCTTCGGGAGATGCCTTCGAGCAGGGGAAGGGCGTTGCCGACGGTGGTTTCGTAGCGCACGAAGCAACCGTTTTCGGCAGCGGTGGCCATCATGGAGGCGTATTCCACATAAGGTACAGCGATTGAGCGGCGGTTGGAAGTGATAATGTTGAGGCCGCTGCGTAGAAGGTCTTCGAAAGATTTATAAATGCTTTCGCTGTTTGTAAGGTCCAAGAAGATGCTGTGGCGCGGAGCCTGTTCTATTACGGCTTTTACAAAGTCACCGCCTTGCCCTCCTTCCAACCTTTGTGCGTTTTTTTCGAAGTCACCGCTTTGCCCCTCTTCCAACCTTTGCGCGGCTTTTGCGGGGTCTATTCCTTTAGGATCAATTATAAACCGACTGCTGTTTGCAAGCCCGACAAGGCGAAGAATTTTTCCGTTTTTGGAGGCAATCTCTTTCCCCCGCTTAGCCAACATTTTCACAAAGGCCTTGCCCACCGCTCCGTAGCCTGCCAAGTAAAGATTCAAGACGCTTTGGGGTGCGTTCTCGAAAAACTCGCGGTGGATGGCCGCCAAAGCCTGTGTTTTTACGGATGGATTAAGCGTTGCATAAACGTTTAATCCGTCTGAACTGCAAGTGAGAGCTTTGATGCCGGCCTTGAACAAACAATTCGCTACACGCTCGCAGGCGGCTTCGCCGTTTTGTGCATCTTCCGCCACAAGGCAGAGTTTGGCCTCGCCATCTTTCTCCATTCCGGTCACTCCGGCCCAACCTTTAAGGGAAACATTGCCCACTATGGTCCCGGGATTATCAGGCTCGAAGGTATTGCGGATGCTGATTGCGATTCCCGCTTCCATTGCCGGCTCTATTGAAGGGGCATACAGCACCTTTGCGCCGTTGGAGGCCATATCCAAAGCCGCCCTGTAGCTTATTTGGGGAATGGTTTCCGCAGCCGGAACATCTTTCGGATTGGCGGTCATTATGCCGGGGACATCCGTCCAGATTTGCAGGCTTCCGGCCCTGAGAGCGGCGGCATAGATAGAGGCGCTTAAGTCGGACCCCCCGCGTCCTAAAGTGGTACGCTCGCCTTTATAAGTGCTGGCTATAAAGCCTGCCGCTACGAACACCTGTACCTCAGGGTGAAAACCTACCGCTGTTTTTATATTGCTGTAAGTCAGTTCTTTATGGTCTTTTATCACCAATTTGCAAGAGTCCAGCCATTTGCTCTTCACTCCATCGCAAGCCAGTTTGCGGGCTAATATCCGGGAAGAAAAAACCTCTCCATAGGTCACCATTTCTTCGGCAGGAGCAGATGACATATCTGCAAACAGAGCATGACATTCCTCCTCGGCCTCCTTGCGCTCTGTACCGGTGAAAAGGCGCCTGATAATGTCTAAGTGGCGGGCTTTTACATCACGCACTTTTTCGGCGAATTCAATGGCGGCGGTTTCGGCTTCAGCGAAAGACATTACCATCATGTTTTTCTGCTGTTTCCGGGCAAGCTCGGATAGCGTAATCAACTCGTCCGTACAACCCTTGATTGCCGAACAAATAAGCACCACTCTGCCTTTCGAGGCCGCCTCTCCCACAATATCCAAGACCCGCGACATATTAGTGGCGTTTGCCACCGAAGAGCCCCCGAATTTTAAAACCTGAAACATAAATTATACAAGCCAAAGCACAAATATAACTATTTAGGAATAAAAATGCACCTTTATTCAGCCACCTCTTCCTCTTCTCTTTATCAATCCATTTCTCCTTCTCTCCTTATCTTCTTCTGCCTTTGCCTTTCTTCCGCCGCCCTTTTTTATCTACCGCCTTCTTCCATCTCCTGCCCTCCTTTCCTCTCTTTTTATACTTCCTTCAAATAAAACATCTTCCGGTATTTTTAGTTGAAATAGCTTCCAAAAAATGTTATCTTTGTACCGCTATGAAAGATTATAAAAATTTAAAAGGAACAAAAACAGAAAAAAATCTGTGGGAAGCCTTCGCTGGCGAATCCCAGGCTCGCAACAAGTACACTTACTATGCCTCCAAGGCAAAGAAGGATGGCTACGAGCAAATTTCAGCCATCTTTACCGAGACGGCGGCAAACGAAAAAGAGCATGCAGAACTCTGGTTCAAATATCTTCACGGAGGCGCTATTCCAAGCACTCCCGAGAATTTGGAAGATGCAGCTGCAGGCGAGAATTACGAGTGGACAGATATGTATGCCCGTATGGCTCGCGAGGCCGATGAAGAAGGCTTCACGGAGATTGCCTCAAGGTTCCGTATGGTGGCAGCCATCGAGAAAACTCATGAGGAGCGCTATCGCAAGCTGGCCGCCAACATCGAAGAAGGCGTGGTGTTCAGCCGTGAAGGAGACCGGATTTGGATTTGCCGCAACTGCGGACACATAGCGGTTGGCCCCAATGCCCCTGAAATGTGCCCCTGCTGCGATCATGCCCAGAGCTATTTCGAGCTCCGTTGTGAGAATTATTAGCGAACGTGAATTTTCGTCAGAAAAAACGCCTTAGAGAACACGAGGCTTCAGAAAAGCATAGAAAGTCACCATGGAACGTAGTGACTTTCTTGCTTTTTGTAATTTTGGCCGTCGTAGCACTTATACTGAACCGCGGTAAATAAAAATTTCAACTTATTTTTAATTGCATCATTTATCTGCTACCGGTTGTTGTGGCACTTTCGACTGCAATCAATCGTCCTTCTCTCTGACCCTACCATAGCCGATTGTCGTGGCACTCATGCTTAAAGTCAGTCAGCCGGTCATGCATACCAAACCCGAGTCAGCCCTATCCGCTCTCCTGCTAAATTGCTACTCGTCGTCCTCTTGCTGAACGGTGGCAGACCGTCATGTTTTTCCTGCAAAATCGCACCTGCAAAACCGCAGCCGCAAAATCGCACCTGCAAAACCGCAGCCGCAAAATCGCACCTGCAAAACGAGCGTAAAATGGAACTCTCTGACTATCAGCGAAATCATGAAAGAACACCCGAAAATTTAGCTGACCTTGTTTAAGGATCTGCCTCATTATCAGCACTTTCCATTTTACGCTCGTGTAAAGTTCTGTCAATAGTTTGCAAAAAAGCCCTCGTTTGACTTGTCATAGGGTATGCTTGACTTTTAGGTTTTGCTGAAGACGGGGCTGGGTTGGTCAAAAAATGCCGAAAAAGCTTAAGCATGTGGTGGAAAGTGGGGAAAAGGTGACGGAATAGTGGCGGACGGATGCGGAAGACTTCATGGTATGACAAAAAGGGCCTAAAACGTCGTAGCCCTACGTTTTTTCCTAGGTGGCTATGACGAAAAGGGTCAAAAACGTCATACCATGTAGCGGAAATTTGGGCTAGCAAAGATATGGGGTGGAGGGGTCGGTCAAAATAACACTTACCATGAACAGCCTCGGTCAAATGCGGAAAAACAAAGAGGATGACCTGAAAATTATCGGCCATCCTCTTTATGTCGGGAAGACAAGACTCGAACTTGCGACCCCGCGCCCCCCAGACGCGTGCGCTACCAACTGCGCCACTTCCCGTAAGCGGGACGGCAAAGGTAATCAATTTCTTTGAAAAAACGAATTTTTATTTCTTAACTTTGTCTGCCGGCTTAGTATTATACCGACAAATTATAAAAACATATGATAAAGAACATTATTTTCGATTACGGCAAAGTTCTGGTCAACTGGAATCCGTATTTTCAGTTCGAGCCCTTTTTTGCCGACAAGCAGAAGTGCAAGTATTTTTTGGAGGAGATTCTAACGGATGAGTGGCATATCGATGGTGATATAGGTAAGCCGATGGAGGAGCTGATTGAAAAGTGGTCGGCCCGTTATCCAGAGTTTGCAGAGGCTTTCCGCTTTTATGTAGATGGTTTTGAAGATAGCATAAGCGGCGAGGTGC
>JAAZIW010000028.1 GCA_012800665.1 Rikenellaceae bacterium | reverse complement strand
TCATCCGGCTCACCCATCGAAACCCAAATATCGGTATAGATAAAATCGATACCCTTTACTCCGGCATCAACATCATCGGTAATGCTTATTCGGGCTCCGGTTTCCTTTGCAATTTCCTTGCACTTGTCTATAAGTTTTTTTGCAGGCCATAGAGCCTTGGGGGCCACTATACGCACATCCATGCCCATCTTTGCTCCGCCTACCAGCAGCGAATTGCCCATATTGAAGCGGGCATCGCCTAAATATGCGAAAGAAATCTCGCGGAGAGGCTTATCGCTGTGCTCCATCATGGTCATTAGGTCCGCAAGAACCTGAGTGGGATGAGCCTCGTTGGTGAGTCCGTTCCATACGGGCACTCCTGCATATTCCGCCAACTCTTCCACTATGCTCTGCCCGAAGCCGCGGTATTCTATGCCGTCAAACATTCGTCCAAGCACGCGTGCGGTATCTTTCATGGTTTCCTTTATGCCGATTTGTGAGCCGGTGGGGCCGAGGTAGGTAATATGCGCCCCTTGGTCGTGGGCGGCCACCTCAAAAGCGCATCTGGTGCGGGTAGAGGTTTTTTCGAAGATGAGGGCGATGTTTTTGCCCGCCATTTTGGGAACTTCGGTGCCGTTTTGTTTTGCACGCTTGAGTTCGAATGCCAAGTCGAGGAAGTACCTGATTTCCCCGGGGGTAAAGTCGAGCAGCTTAAGGAAGCTGCGATTATGAAGATTATACGACATTTGTATTTCTATAAAAGATTATCTTATTATTCTTGTGCCGCAGGAGGGATTTCCAAGTTGTCCTGCTTCGGTAATGACGCACTCTTTTCCTCCGTTTTCCACGAAGAGTATGCCTGCGCGCACTTTCGGAGCCATAGACCCTTCGGTAAATTGTCCTTGAGCGAGATACTCCTTGGCCTGGGCGATGGTAATTGTGTCAAGAGCCTTTTGGTTTGCCTTGCGAAAGTTGATGAAAACCCTGGGGACATCGGTCAGGATGTAGAATTCATCCGCTTTGATTTCATTTGCGCAGATGGCGCTGGCCAAATCCTTGTCAATCACGGCTTCCACGCCTTTATGCCCATCAGGGGTGTCGATGACGGGAATGCCTCCTCCGCCAACTGTAACTACTATATTGCCCCTCTGGGCAAGTTCCCTTACTATCTCTATATTATTGATTTTAAGGGGAACCGGTGATGCCACCACCTTGCGCCAGCCATTGCCTTTGGGGTCTTCGCGGTAGATGGCGCCGGTTTCGGAATGCAGCATTTCGGCCTCTTCCTTAGTATAATACGGACCTACCGGCTTGGTGGGATTCTTGAATTTGGGGTCATCCGCATCAACCTCTACCCGGGTGATGAGCGAAACCACCTTGCGCTTGAGGCCGTGGCGGCGTATTACACGCTCCATGCCCGTTTCTATCATATATGCTATGGAGCCTTGGGTTTCGGAACCGCAAAAATCCATGGGCATGGCAGGCAGGCCGTATTCCTTTAATCCGGCTTCGTGACGGAGCAGTCCGTTGCCTACTTGAGGGCCGTTGCCGTGTCCGATTACAATGTTATAACCCCTTTCTATGAGAGGGTAGAGCTGTTCGCAAGTGTTTTCCACATTTGCGAGCTGCTCCGAATAACTGC
>JAAZIW010000268.1 GCA_012800665.1 Rikenellaceae bacterium | reverse complement strand
GCAAAACTTTCCAAGGCCGGCTACGAGGTATACAACATGCTGGGCGGCTACATCGCCTGGACCAATGCAAAAATGGAAACTACAAAAAAATGATTGCATTGTGTTACACAATTTATATTATGTTAAGGTTGATATATTTTTGTATTAAGTGAAGGAAATATTCGGCATCCCCTACCGGGAATTTGATTATATTTGCACTTGTTTATGAGAAATAAACCTAAGCCTGTTCTTACGGACATAATAATAGAAGGTATCGCCGCTGAAGGTAAAGCCATTGCGCATGCGCCGGATGGAACTATTGTCTTTGTCCCCTTTGCCGTTCCGGGTGATGTTGTGGACATTCAAGTTACCAAAAAACGTAAAAATTACATGGAGGGCTATGTTATTAGCCTGAAAAAGCCATCTGAGCAGCGCCAGGAGCCGTTTTGCTCACATTTTGGGGTATGCGGAGGCTGTAAATGGCAGATACTCCCCTACGAAATGCAGTTAAAGGCGAAGGAGGCTCAGGTCTACGACCAATTAAGCCGTATCGGACATTTGCAACTGCCTGAAATTCAGTCCATTATACCCTCAGATAAGAGAACGGAATATCGCAACAAATTGGAATATACGGCCTCTAACCGCCGTTGGTTGCTGAAGGGTGAGGATGCAGACTCCCTTCCCCCTGCCCTCATGTGCGGACTTGGTTTTCATGTGGAAAAACATTTCGACAAGGTGCTGGATATTGAAAAATGCCATTTGCAAAGGGAGCCGTCCAACGAAATCCGCATTTTCCTTAAAAAATTCACCGTAAACCACGATATTCCTTTTTATGATATACGTGCTAATACGGGCATTCTGAGGAATTTAATCGTACGCACTACCGAGAATGGCTCCGTGATGGTAATAGTTTGTTTTGCCGAGGATTTTCCGGGGAGAGTCAAAATGCTTGATACCCTCTCTATCCGCTTTCCGCAGATAACATCTCTCTATTATATTATAAACCGCAAGAAGAACGACTCCATTGCCGACCAGACTCCCCTGCTTTTCAAGGGTGAAGAGGCTATCTATGAGGAAATGGAAGGACTGCGCTTTAAGATAGGGCCGAAGTCTTTTTTCCAGACAAATACCCTCCAGGCATACAAACTCTACAAGCTTGTCCGCGATTTTGCGGAACTCTTGGGAAATGAGGTGGTTTACGACCTTTATACCGGTACAGGCACAATCGCCCTGTTTGTTGCTTCAAAAGCGGCAAAAGTAATAGGAATAGAATATGTGCCTGAGGCAATAGAAGATGCAAAAATCAACGCAATAGCCAATGGCATAAGTAATTGCGAATTTTTTGCAGGAGATATGAGAGAAGTTCTGAATGAGGATTTCATCAGTGAGCACGGCCGACCTGATGTTATTATCCTCGACCCTCCCCGTGCAGGGATTCATCCCGATGTCGCACAGCAGATTTTAAAAGCAGAAGCAAAAAAAATTGTATATGTCAGTTGCAATCCTGCCTCGCAGGCACGCGATTTGGAGGTTTTATGCCAAAAATATTCCATTGTGAAAGTGCAGCCGGTGGACATGTTCCCGCATACGCAGCATGTGGAAAATGTTTGTAAATTGATTCTTAATTAATTCTTAAATGATACAACAAGTTGTAATTCTCATTCTTGGCCTCCTGATGGTTGTCTTAGGAGCAAATATGCTTGTGGAAGGATCTTCTTCCATTGCCAGAAAACTCTCAGTGAGCGAATTCGTGATAGGCTTTACTATTGTAGGTTTAGGAACATCACTGCCCGAACTTGTAGTCAGTGTTACAGGCGCCATACAGAACAATTCCGATGTTGTAATAGGCAATGTGGTGGGCAGCAGCATCTTCAATGTTTTGTTCATACTCGCGCTAACTGCTCTTCTTTCTCCTATAGCCATAACCCGGACAAACCGTAAAAGAGATATTCCCATTCTTATAATCACAATTTTCCTTTTGATATTTATGGGAATGAGCAAGACTATTTTCGGATTGGGCTCTATGGACGGGCTCTCCCGCATAGAGGGTGTGATTTTTCTTGTCCTGTTTGTGCTTTACGTCATATATTCCTTTGTTTCTGATAAGCCCGGCGAGAGTGAAGAAGATGCGCAAGAAGTAAAAAAGCTGTTTCCCATTTGGATGTCTGTAATAATGGTGCTTGCCGGCCTGGCCTGCCTTATTTTCGGAGGCAGATTTTTTGTTAACTCCTCGGTTGCGCTTGCGCGCATGCTGCATGTCAGCGACAAGTTCATAGCAGTTACAATTCTTGCCATAGGCACTTCCCTGCCGGAGTTGGCAACGAATATAGTTGCCATAACAAAACATCGCAGTCAGATGGCCTTGGGCAATATCTTGGGCAGCAATGTATTCAACATCTTGTTTATCCTCGGCGTCAGCGCCGTCATCACCCCCATGAATTTCGCAGGCATGAATCTCGTGGATATGGGTGCGCTTGCCTTTTCGTCGTTAATCATATTATTCGGCGTGTTTATCGGAAAAAGAAACGTACTGGACCGTCTCGACGGCGCCATAATGATGCTTTCATATATCGCCTATATGGTATGGGTGTTCATTAAATTATAAACCTAAAAACTATAAGCCTATGAAATTCAAGCCTACTGAGTATAAACTGAAGAATGTGGCAAGCGGCCGCATTTTCGAAGACGCCGGATGGACTCTATCCGATCCGGAAAGCCCCTCTCCTTCGCTTGTAAGGGCTGTTTATTCAAATAAACAATTCACTCCCCGCGAGGAACTTCCCGGACTTTACCGCTATGCCGATTGGATGCCTATAAAGCGTATTCTGAAGCACTCCGAAGCGCCTGTAAGCTATCATAGCAAGGGCTTGGGAAAGGCTCTCGGTCTCGATAATCTATATATAACATTCTCGGGATGGTGCCCGAGAATAGGGGCTGAAATGCCCACTTGCTCTTTCAAAGAGACAGAGGCATACAGCGTTCTTGCCCGTATGGGCTCCGATGAAAAGCGTATCCTTGTGTTGCAGAGCGCAGGCAATACCGGCAGGGCTTTTTTGCAGGTATGCTCCGATAACAATATACCTCTTGCTGTGTGTGTACCTTTCGACAACCTGCATAATTTTTGGTTCCGGAAAGCGCTCAATCCTTGCGTAAAGTTGATTGCAGTCCCCCACGGATTTGATTATTACGATGCAATAAGACTCGGGGAAAAACTCTTTGAAGATGACAGCAGATACTTTCCCGAGGGCGGTGCAAAAAACGTTGCAAGGCGGGATGGAATGGGTACCACTCTGCTTTCTGCGGTGGAAGAAATCGGTCGTATTCCGGACGCATATTTCCAAGCGGTGGGCTCAGGCACAGGCGCCATAGCTGCTTGGGAAAACAATCTCAGACTCATAGAAGACGGCCGTTTCGGAACACATAAAATGAGACTGTACATATCTCAAAATGCACCTTTCTCCCTACTTTATGATTCATGGAAAAGCGGTAAACGCGAGCTTGCCGACTTGGACCCGGAACTCGGCCGCAGGCAGTCAGAAGTGATATTGGCAAAGGTGCTCAGCAACAGAAAACCGCCTTACGGGGTGGCAGGAGGTCTTTACGATGCGCTTGCAGACACAAACGGTGATGCATTTACAGCTACCAACGACCAGATAGTCCATTGGATTATGCGTGTACGCGAGCTTGAAGGATATTTCATTGATCCTGCCGCAGCCAGCGCAGTTCAAGCTCTAGCATCGGCAGTAAAAGAAGGAAAAGTAAAGAAAGATGAGATTATCATGCTCAATTGCACCGGTGGCGGAAGTATAGAGGCAATGGAGCAGGGATATGTGCATAAGGAGCCCGATTTGATACTTGATCCGGATCTCAGCGCAGAAGAGGTTATAAAAAGAGTAAGCGCTCTATTTTAGAGCTCCATCAGAAGCTGATGGCTATTCCGAATTCAATCGAACAATAGACAGCGATATTCCCACGAATATCGCTTTCGTTTACATAGGCGTTTCTGTCTGCGTCCCAAATCGGAGGTTTGTCGCCGCAAACGCGCAATTGGAGGGTGAAATCCATATCCCATCTCT
>JAAZIW010000267.1 GCA_012800665.1 Rikenellaceae bacterium | reverse complement strand
CAACCAACAGCGCCAAGGCTATCCATGCCAAAGCGCTGCTTTTGAATATGGCTTTGCGGCCCATTTAATCCTTTACGATATTCGGCATTTCGAGGCCGAGATTCTTTTTGGAGTCGAGGGCTTTAAGGTAGATGGCTACAATAAGGGCCGCCACACCGAAGCAGGCAAAGATAATCAGGGGCACTGTATAGTTATAGGGAATGAATTCAGCTCCCGCTTCTCTGGCTGCAATGACTGCCGGATTATTGGCGTTGGATGCCTGCAGAACCGAACCGATGAGCAGAGGCACCAAGAAGAGACCTATATTCTGAACCCAGAAAATAAGATTGTAGGCCGAGCCGAGGATTTTGTGCGGTATAATCTTGGGAACGGAAGGCCAAAGAGCAGCGGGGACAAGGGCAAAGCTGATGCCCAAAAGAACTATAGTGCTGTAAGCCAAAAGTTTGCTGTGAGTTGCAGGCAAGAGGAAAGCGAATACCAAATGACAAATAATCAGAAGCAATGAGCCGAATATAAGCATTGTTGCGCCCTTGCCTTTATGGTCGAGGTAAGCACCCAGGAAAGGAGTCACTACAGCTGCACCTATTGGGAACCAACGGAAGATGTTGGCCGCCTGCTGTGGAGTTAGGTCACCGATATTGCATTGGAGCATATTGGCCCCGTACCTTTGGAACGGGAAAATCGCGCTGTAATAGAGCACGCAGAGTATAGCTACCGTCCAGAAGCTCCTGGAGCCGAACACTTTGCCCAGATCTTTGATTTGGAACTCATCTTCCGGTTTGCGATCTTTCTTGGCCTTCAAGAGACCGGCATCAATAAGTTGGGAATCGAACTTCTTGTCCATTACGCTGAACACCAAGAAATTGATTACGCCTATAAGAAGCAAGACAGTGCAGAAACCTATTGGGGCCGCGATTGTACCGAATTTAGCTGCTATGGCGGGACTTATGCTGAAAACGGCAAACACGCCTATGCGCGCAATAGCCATCTCGAGCCCCATGGCGAGCGCCATCTCCTTACCCGCGAACCATTTGGCTATACTCTTCGAAACTGTTGTGCCGGCCATTTCGCACCCGCAGCCGAATATCATGAATCCGAGACTTGCCATCTTGGCGCTGCCGGGCATGGATACCCACCAGGTACCGAGCCATTCATTGAATGCAGTGGTCTGGAACCAATCGGAAACACCTATGAACTTGATGACTGCGCCAAAAAACATCATGCTCGAAGCAAGGATGCCGGTGAAGCGCACTCCCATCTTGTCTAAAATGATACCTGCAATAATCAGGAAGCCGCACACATTCAGTATATATTCTGAAGCGGCGTAAGTGCCGAAAATCTTCGGTGTCCAACCCCTCTGCTGTTCAACAAGACTCTGAAGAGGACTCATTACGTCCACGAACATGTAGGCGAAGAACATCATCAAGGAGATGAGAATGAGCGCCGCCCACCTTGCCGACGGATAATCGTTTATAAACTTTCTAATTTTTTCTGCCATATTTGTATGTTTTAAGTGCGCTAAGATAGAAATTTTTGATAAAACGCACAAAAGACCATGTAATTTCGAAGTGATGGAATAATCATTTTCTTTGCGTATCTTTGTTTGCTTATGTATAAACTGCTGGATTCCATAAACTCTCCTGCAGACCTTAAATCTCTTGATTTAAGGCAACTGGAACAGCTCTGCCAAGAGCTGAGAGACTATATAATAGAATGCTGTGCGGTAAATCCCGGACATGTGGCCTCGAGTCTCGGGACAGTGGAACTCATTGTAGGATGGCATTATGTGTATGATGCCCCATCCGACAAGATAGTCTTTGATGTAGGGCATCAGGCTTATGCCCATAAAATTCTTACCGGACGCAGGGACGCCTTCAAAAGTCTTCGCACCCAAAATGGCATAAGTGGCTTTCTGCGAAGAGACGAAAGCGAATACGATGCCTTCGGAGCCGGCCATTCATCAACCTCTGTTTCTGCCGCGTTAGGCCTTGCCGAAGCAGCCAAACTGCAAGGGCGCAAAGAAAAAGTAGTGGCCCTGATAGGAGACGGAGCCCTCACCGGAGGCCTCGCTTTTGAAGGACTTAATAATGTAGTGGCGAACAAGTCTGACATTCTGATTATTCTCAACGACAACAACATTTCCATAGACTATAATAATAGCGGGGTGCACGGCACACTTCTCAAACTCACCACTTCGCGCAAGTACAACGCCTTTAAAAACAAGGTTTGGGACAGTTTGGGAGACAGGGGCTTAAGGCAGACGGTTCAAAATGTCATACGCAGCATTAAGACATGGCTGGTGCGGAAAAGCGGCGGCGGATTATTCGAGGACCTCGGACTCAGATACTTCGGCCCCATCGATGGTAATGACATAGGACAGGTGGTGAATGCTCTCAGACGTTTGAAAGACCTGGGCGGCCCCAGAATCCTTCACTGTATAACCGTCAAGGGCAAGGGCTATGTACCTGCCGAAACAGAGCCTGTAACCTGGCACGCCCCCGGCAAGTTCGACCCTGCCACCGGTGAGCGCATAGCAGGTAAACGGACAGCAGACCGCTATCAGGATGTGTTTGGAGAAGTCCTATGCACTTTAGCCTCCCAAGACCCCAAGGTTGTGGGAATCACCCCCGCCATGGCAAGCGGCAGCGGCATGACAAAATATTCTCAGGAATTTCCCGACCGTTTTTATGATGTCGGCATAGAGGAATCGCATGCCGCAACTTTCTCGGCAGGCCTTGCAGCGGGAGGGCTCAGGCCATTCTGCGCTATCTATTCTTCTTTCTCGCAAAGGGCATATGATCAAATAATTCACGACGCCGCCATTCAAAGTCTGCCGGTAATATT
>JAAZIW010000266.1 GCA_012800665.1 Rikenellaceae bacterium | reverse complement strand
GGCCTTAACCCATATTTTATCCGGAAAGAGGTCCTCAAGGTTCTCCTTCACATCCTTTTGCAAGGTATATAGGTCAACAAAATCTTCTCTCATAAATTTATCTCCTGCTAAATCATGTAAATTTAATCAAAATTTCTTAACATTTCTTAGCTTTGTGCGTCTTTGAGGTGTACAATAATTAATTCAAAAAATGAAGAAGCTTATATTAACTTTTGCAGCCCTTTTGGCAGTAATGGCGCCCGCTTGCTCCGGTGGCGCTAAAAACAAGAAAAGCATCAACGAAAACAAGATTATAGTCCTTGTGGATGAACTTAGAGCCGAGGCCGAAGCCGCCGGACTAAAGTCGGAACGCGAGTCTGTCACTCTGCCGGGCATAAAAGTAGTGTCTGACAACAATTTGGAATTCGTGTCTATAGGAGGGATTGGAATAAAGCTGATAAAATGGGGCGCAAAGGTCTCAGATGACGATGATGCCAAGTTGGCAATGGCCGCATTCGATGGGGTGAAAAGGCTGATAGTCCTCGATTATGAAAATTGTGATAAGGCCCTGAAAGAGCGGTTCAACAAAAAAATAGGAAGCACTCTCGAAGGCTGCGAGCTGCTGATGGAAGCCAAAGATGAAGAGGAAACGATGAGCATCTATGGCACTCTATCGGGTGACGGCTCCAAAATAAACGACATCGTAATGCATGCACCCGAAAGCAGCGCCCTTATCTGCTTCTTCGGCGCCATCAATGCCGATGAGCTCGGCAAACTCGTCGAGACTGCAAAATAAAACGCGATAATCTGCCGATACCGGAAGAGCCCGAAACAAACAGCTATCAGCTACTCGCCCATATCTTCTAAAATAACCTTGAAGGCGGGGCCTAAAACCGTTCCGTGGTTAGCCCCCTTGAATTCATAAAGAGGTATCTCGGCATTACCGATTCCTTCTAGCACGGCTTTGAGATAAAGGTTTTCTTCATAACGGGCCATCATCTCCAAAGACCTTTCACCCGTGAAAAGGAGCAACTTTGTACCCAACTTGCGCACATTCCCTAAAGGCGCCATTTTATCCACTATAGGAGTTGTGAAGGAAATCCCTCTTTCCTTGCGTATGGTAAAATGAGTGGCGGTTTGACCGCTTATGAGATAATATGCGGCAAGCTTGTCTGCATCAATGTTTTCGGCGGCAAGCCAGCTTTTGTCTAAAGCCAGCATCAGCGAGAGGTACCCTCCGGCGGAATGGCCCGAAACATAGATTCGGGAAGGGTCTCCGCCATACTCTGCAATATGCTTGAAGGTCCATGCAACCGCTGCAGCGGCATCCCGGATATAAGCAGGGCTCTTTGCCATCGGATAGAGGCGGTAATTTACCGCCACAACCGCTATGCCTTTGCCCAAAAGTTGTTTGGGAATGGATTTTTCGCCCCCTGTGAGCCCGCCTCCGTGAAACCATATAAGGGTTTTGAAATCTTTTTTACCCTTGGGATAATAAAGGTCGAGTTTACAACGCTCGCTTCTATATTGTAAGGGAGATTTCGGAGCAAGCTCTTTTGAAATATCCGAGACTTGCAAAGGCTCATCTATGGCAAGGTCTGCAGCTTTTCGGCAGATGACGGCGGTTTCCTCATCAATGCTTTGCGGCTTCCAGGGATTCTCTGATGCGCGCATGCCTGTAAGAGCGGCAAACCAAGTGCAGGCGGCAGTATAGCGCCCGTAAGTGCGTTCCAAGTGATAGCCGTCACGGGTAAAGCTGTCTCCCAAAGAAGAGGTCCTGCCATTCTGAATTGCTGTGCCGCTTGGAATGAGCAGGGTGATTTCCGGATGGTCTGCCAAAGCGGAACTTACGGCATCAACAATAAGCCGATACATATTCATCTGATCGCTGCCATACGAGGGAAAACTACGATGAGTAGCGTCTTTGGCATAGGCCCAAGTCTGATGGAAAATTAGAGTGGTTTCCTGGGAGGTACGGTCTTTTACATAATTTATAAGCTCTTTTAAATAAGGCTGATAGCTGGTATACCGGCCGGAAACCCCGCTGGACTGCTGGAAACTCACATGAGTCCATCTTTCTTTTTTAAGGGCATCCGACAAGCTGACATTCTGCTGCTGGGTGGTTTCGCCTCCCGTAATTTCTCGATAGCGGTAATCCGGAGCATCATTTACGGAATTGTTGTAATGCCTTTTGAGACTGCATCCTCCGATGTACAGATTGCCTATAACGGCAGGGACTCCTGCCGCATCCAAAAGTTCCCAAAGATTATTCTCTACGGCATCTTCCGAAAATGAATTGCCTATTGCAAGAATGCGCAGGGTATCGGAAGAATGAATATAAGCAATATTCTCAACGGTAGTATAAACCTGCGCTTTTGCAAGTCCTGCCGGGAAAATCAGCAGGAAAATCAATAAAAATCTTTTCATTGTTAATCTTTTTCTATAGGCCAGTCATCCGTTCTGAAAGGAGGCAGAGGCATGTCATAATCCGTTACTACGTTT
>JAAZIW010000027.1 GCA_012800665.1 Rikenellaceae bacterium | reverse complement strand
ACCGCTCAATCTTCTCTGAATCTTGTCCGCCGCAAAATGGTTTCTCGAAAGCAATTGGTGGCTGAAAGCGAAAAGGAAATAAAGCTATTGAACGAGCAGATAAAGGCAAAACAAGATACCATTGCCATGCTTGGAGCCCGGTTGGATACAATGTCCGCCGGCTACAGCCGCCTTGTGCGTACAGCTTACCGCAGCAGGGATTCTCGCATTTGGTATATGTATTTGCTTGCATCGGAAGACCTTGGCCAGGGCTTGCGCCGTTACGGTTATCTTCGCAGCTTGTCCTCACAGATGCGCACTCAGGCTGCTAGAATCAAAGAGGCTCAAGCTGTTCTTGCCGCTCAAAAGGCAGAGGCGGAGGCGCTTAGGAAAAATGCTGCAAAAGTCCGCGACACCCGCCTTTCCGAGCTGAAAAAACTGAGCAAAGAAGAAAGCGAGTCAAAGAGGCTTGTGTCGCAGCTAAGCAAAAACGAAAAGCAATACAGGAAGCAGCTTGCGGCAAAGCAGAAAGAAAAGGAGGCCCTTGACCGTGAAATGAGGCGTATGGTGGAAAAGGCTTCGAAGACTTCCACCGGGACCAAGACGGTAATAGATACCAAATTGGATGCGGAATTTGCAAAGAATCAGGGCAAACTGCCTTGGCCGGCGGATGGTCCTGTTATAGATTCATTCGGATACCGCTATCATCCTGTCTATAAAAATGTAAGACTGCCTTTCAATAACGGCATAAATATAGCGCTCAGCCCCAATACTGCCGTGAAGTCGGTTTTCGAGGGAAAGGTATGTCAGGTGATTGTAATGCCCGGCTATAACCAATGCGTTCTGCTTCAGCATGGCGGCTATTTTACATTTTACTGCAAATTAGCGAATGTGTCGGTAAAGGCAGGGGATAAAGTAAAAACGGGCCAAGTCATTGGCCTGGTAGATACTATTTCCGGAGAAACACAATTACATTTTGAGCTCTGGGAAGGGAAGACTCCGAGAAATCCGGAGAATTGGCTCAAGTAGTAAAGATATTACTCTTTGTTGTTTGTCCACACAAGTACATGCCTGTCAAAGGTCATATACTCTAAGCTGAAGTCTTCTTCATAGCCGTCTTTGTGGATAAAAGTTGCTTCAAGCTCACCTTCTCCTCTCGGCCGGAAAGACTCTATCTCTATCTGCTCGGTAAAATCCACGCCGTATTGTGAAACCTTTTTATAAACGGCTTCTTTGGCGCACCAATAGATTGCCAGCTGTTCGTTGCGGCGATCCTGCTCGAGGTCTTCTATCTCTTCCATCTCTTCTTCGCTCAAAGCTTTGCTTTCTACAGCCGAGAAGTCTCTGTCCATGCTTTCGCAGTCTATACCCACATCGTCCCTGTCGTCAATAATCACAGCCACATATTTATCGGTATGAGAGATGCTTATATTGACGGCGTTGTTTTCGATGTACGGCTTTCCGTTGTCATGATGGGAAAGATACACCTTCTCTTCAAACATATTGCTGAGAATAGCGCGCACTGCGAGTTTTTGTTTGCGGAGAGATTCGCTTTTGATGAAGGAGATTTCCTCTAATTCGTCGGAGGGGATGCTTGAGAGGGACCTGAGTTCGTCCTCTGATTCGGTAATGTGCCACACTCCTAATCGCGCGTGGCCATCATCATCAAGTTCTTTTGTTAATAAAAGTGCCATAAAGGATTTTTTGACGCCTCAAAGATAATGTTTTTTTTAATATCCTGAAAATTACGCTGAAAACTTTTGGATTGGGAGCAAAAATTGTTGATTCGGAAGTTTGACACTTTGCCAAGTTAAAAATATTTGCAAATAATTACTAACTTTGAAGACTCAAATCAGTATTCTATAACTCAATCTTACAATTTTAGAATGAAATATCTAACAGAAGAAAAGCTTGTCATAGTCGGAGCGGCCGGCATGATTGGCTCCAATATGGCTCAAAGCGCTATGATGCTTGGCCTGACTCCTAACCTCTGCTTGTATGATATATATGAACCGGGGCTCAAGGGCGTTCTTGCAGAACTGGACCACTGCGCTTTCCCAAAGGCGAACATTACCGCCACCACCGACCCTGCCGAAGCTTTCAAGGATGCTAAGTACATCATTTCTTCCGGAGGGGCTCCCCGCAAGGAAGGCATGACTCGTGAGGACCTCCTTAAAGGCAACTGTGCAATCGCAGAAGAATTCGGCCGGCATGTACGCAAGTATTGCCCCGATGTAAAGCATGTAGTTGTAATCTTCAATCCCGCCGACATCACCGGTCTTGTGGTGCTTCTCCATTCCGGTCTCAAGCCCGAACAAGTGACCACTCTTGCCGCCCTTGACTCCACGCGCCTGCAGACTGCCATTGCAGCTGCTTGCGGTGTTCCCCAGCATAAAGTAACCAACGCCTATACCTATGGCGGTCACGGCGAGGCCATGGCGGCATTTGCCAGCCGGGTTTTAGTAGACGGCAAGCCTGTCGCAGACTATAAACTCAGCGACAAGCAATGGGAAGAAATATATCAAAATACCGTTCAGGGAGGCTCCAACATTATACGTCTTCGCGGCCGCAGCTCTTTCCAGAGTCCGGCTTATCATTCAGTCCGCATGATTGAGGCAGCCATGGGCGGTGAAGTCTTTTCTCTGCCTTGCGGCTCATATGTAAAAAGCGAAGAGTTTGCAAAGGTGGTGATGGCCATGCCCGGCAAATTGGATAAAACCGGCATTCATATCACCCAACCGGCAGGCACTCCCGAAGAGATGGCAGCCCTCAAAGCCTCCTATGAGCATCTTTGCAAGATGCGCGACGAGATTATTTCTCTCGGCATCATCCCCGCCATGGAAGATTGGGGCAAGCTGAATCCGAATCTGTAAAAATCTGTAAAAGGGGCTTTTCCTGATTTTGGTTAGCTTTTCCTGATTTTCAGAGTATCGAGAGGCATTCCCGAAAAGCGCTCCCGTGGCTTTTTTCCTTGAGTGCGCTGCAGTGCTCGATAGCATTTAGCTCCATAATAATTTACCTTTTCGGCTGTTTTTTTAGCTGCCTTTCCAGTTGCTTTTTCGGCTGTTTTTCCGGGCCAAGACAGCGAGCGTAAAATGGAACTCGCTGACTATCAGCGAAATCATGAAAGAACACCCGAAAATTTGGCTGACCTTGTTTAAAGATCTGCCTCATTATCAGCACTTTACATTTTACGCTTGGTTAGCGGAAGGGTGCCGGAGCGAACAAAACTAGTGGAGTTTTTCGGAATATGTAGGAACGGTAAAAGCCTGGCGTAAGTGTCCGGAGCGAACAAAAAGACCGACTGATTTTTCAGCCGGTCTTTATTATTTTGTCGGGGTGACAAGACTCGAACTTGCGACCCTCTGGTCCCAAACCAGATGCGCTACCAACTGCGCTACACCCCGAAAAACCTTCAAGCAATGGAGTGGAAACTTCCCCCCGCCCCAAAGGGACTGCAAAGATACTAAAAAAAAGAATATCCGGTAAAATGTATCAGCGCTTCTCTTGCAGAAACCTCTTTTGTAGGCACGTAGAAAGCATAAAATCAGCTTAAAAATCACATTTTTTGCAAGAAAATAAGCCCAAAAATCACATTTTTTACACAAAAAACTGCATGAAAATCACACTTTTTTGCTGATTGTTGTATATTTTGCGACCGTGTTGAAATAGCAGTCTCCTAAAACAGGAGTTTTAATATGACGCTTTGCTTTCTTTTTTATAAGAGAAGATTGGGGGATATGTATCTTCTGTGTGTTCTTTAATTGATATGAAGACACTGAAAATAATACCATTTGCTTTTTTTCTGTCATCCTTTTTATCGTGCGGAAAGGTCGAAGAATCAGTTCCTGACGATAATAGACAATTGAATGTTCAGGAAAAGATAGCTTCAACTAAAACCATTGTTGCCGACCCTGAACGGGCGGCGGATCTCTGGGATAAAGTGTGTTACACTCCGGACGGGTATGACATTGTTTATTTTTTCGACTTTATTATAGAGGCTTGCGCTTTAGGGTGGAATGACAGTTATGTGAAAACAACGCTTGAGAAAATAATTGCAGTTCAGGTCCAAAGCGGAAATGATCTTGGTAAAATTCCCAGGTATCTTACTGCATCGCTAGACTACTCTGATCGTAATAATATTGAGTTTGGCCTGGAATTGAGCACTTTAGCTCTGATTGAGTTTTATAATTCATGGAGCGCTGAAACAAAGGCTTTGTTCGATGATTTTATTGACAAGGCTTTGTATGCTTGCTGGGAACATGACAATGTGGCAGTAACCTATACCAATATCTTCGTAATGAGGGCTTGGAACCTGATAGCTCTTGGTGAGAACCTTGACTCCGGGCGTACCTGGGGAGATTCATATTCCCTGACAACTTCTCAAATTGCTCAGGCCGGATATGACTTGTTGGATCGCCTCTATACGCAGACCACACAATATGGCTTCCACGAGTTCAACAGCCCTACTTATACTGGAGTTCAAGCAGAATGTATAGGCTATTTGGCGAATTATACGAAGAATGCTGCCAGTCGTGAGAAGGCCTTGAAAATGAGGGAGTATCTGTCGGCTATTCTGTGCGCCAATTATTTCAATCAGGCTTCCGTTCTAACCGGGCCGATGTCCAGATGCTATAATAGAGGCTTCAGCAGTGGCCAAATTGACCAACTTGCGGGAGGAATGCTGATGGGGAAGAGCATGTATGCCTACAATCGGTATGCTGCTTGGAAAATTTCGGAAAAGTATTTGAAAATCAACAGGCAGTTCCCGAGAATGGCGGCCTGGATATTCGGAGATGCAACTGATGCTTATACTGACGGAAAGACATATTTCAGAATGAACGCCTTGAACTATGTTGATCGTTTTTATAGCGTTTCCAGTGCCGGCAGCCATTATACCGGCAACGGCACGGAAAAGGCCGTCACCATTGCCGTAAGTACGGAAAATCACCCCTGCAACATCAATTTTGCGCATTACATGGAAGGCCGTGGTGATCCGTATGGATTCCTGCCGGGTGCGAGTACTCACGTTTGGACCTGCTTCAGGGATGCGTACGCAAGATCCCAGCACAACAATGAAATTGTATGGATGCAGGCAGGCAACTGCACTGACAATCCCCATGCTACAAATATGCGCTCACACGTCATTGTCCCGATGACCAATGTTGACGAAATTTGGGTGGATGACACAAAACTGATTGATTGGGAAAGTTCTCCACAGGGTACAACATTCTTCTTTAGGATAGATCACGTGGTTGTTACAATAAAATATCTATATACATTCGGTACTGACGGAAGCGACAAGTCTCATACCTTGATTTATGACAGTGAAGGACTTCGCAACTACTATGTGTTAAGCGACGGGCAGAGGCATTATGCAATGCGAATCACTACGGAATTGTCCCCTTCTGTTCCTTCCTCGACTCAGATTGCCGGCGTGGCTATGTATTGGCGTGCTGACGACTGCATTTATTCCGAAAGACAATTCAGAGAACTTCGCCAGATGATGCTCAATCTTGATATCCACGCCCCCGAGCAGAAGGTTTATATTGCAGGCGACAGCAGCACGGATACATTCTACTGCTATGTCAACACTCCGGAAGGAAGAAAATTGGGAATCAACGGACATTTCGTCCTGAAAAACTATTACAACCGCTTCATCTATGATGATAAGATGCCGGAATATCTTTCTT
>JAAZIW010000004.1 GCA_012800665.1 Rikenellaceae bacterium | reverse complement strand
CGTTGAGCACGGCGGCAGCTTCATGGGCGGTAGCGTCAGTAACGTCTGCAGCGTCAGTAACGTCTGCAGCGGCAGTAACGGCACAAACGACGGCAGCGGCAGTGAAATGGTAAAGCAAAAAAGCGAGGTTAAATCTCCTCGCAGATGTTGTAGGTGTTGCGTTCGCTGGAGTTGCGTGCAATCATTTCGCCGACGAAGCCGGCGAGGAAGAACATTACGCCTAAAATCACAGCAACCAAAGCTAAATAGAATAGTGGCTGGTCGGTTACTGCGCGATAAAATGTTCCTCTGGATTGGCGTACGAGTTTGTCTATTATAATCCCTAAGGCTATCACTAAGCCGACAAAAAACATAGCAAGTCCGCTATAGCCGAAGAAATACATTGGCTTTTTTCCGAAAGTGCTTAAGAACCAAAGGCTTATAAGGTCTAAAAGGCCGTTGCCGAAGCGGCTCATTCCGAATTTGCTCTTGCCGTACTTACGCTTTTGATGATGTACTTTGAGTTCGCCTATTTTATTGTAGCCGGCATTTTTGGCGAGATAAGGTATGTAGCGGTGCATCTCTCCATACACCTCTATATTTTTTATCACCTCACTGCGATAGGCCTTTAAGCCGCAGTTCATATCATGGAGTTTTATGCCGGTAACCCTGCGCGCTGTGGCATTGAAAAGCTTTGAGGGGAGATTTTTAGTGAGTTTGTTGTCTTTCCTGTCTTGCTTCCATCCGGAAACCAGGTCGTAGCCTTCCTCTGTAATCATTCGGTAGAGTTCCGGGATTTCGTCAGGCGAATCCTGCAGGTCGGCATCCATGGTTATTACAACATTGCCCTTTGCCTTCTTGAATCCGCAATAAAGAGCTGCGGACTTGCCGTAGTTGCGCCTGAATTGGATGCCGCGAATGGCAGTGTTGGTCTTTGACAGAGCGCGGATTTCTTCCCACGAAGAATCTGTGCTGCCATCATCCACCATTATTATTTCGTACGAAAAAGAGTTCTCCTTCATCACTCTCTCAATCCACGAACTCAATTCCGGCAGAGACCCTTGCTCGTTATAAAGCGGTATAACAACTGAAATATCCATATGCTATTGTTCTTCCGGTGTGAAGGGATTGTTCTTGTCAGAAGGTATCTTGCGTGAAAAAATTGCAGAAAGTATAGTTCCGAACAGCCAGCTCCAGATAAGCTGGGCAAAGAAAGAAATTGTCGGCATATCAGACTTGATGTTTTCCAAGGCTTCCAGGCTTTGGGCATCCAAACTTGCTGAATATTGCTGTATCGCCAAATCGAAAGCCTCAGCCATGGAGTTGGGGTCTATGTAGAGTATATAGACTAAATAAAATGCCGAATACAAGAGTGCAGAAAGCAATGCGACAAGCATACCGAAGCGGAAAACCTTATTATTGTCCGCCGATGGATTTGACTTTGAGAATTTCAATAAAAAGAAGCGCATGAGCCAGATGCAAAGGACTAACTTGCCTGCCCAAAGCGCAAAATTCAAGGTGCCGATCAGAATGGCCTTGATACCGCTTCCGGCTATCTTTCCGGTAAAAAGCGTAATAATCATATAGAGGATTGAAATCGTTCCCAGTACGAGTCCGGCTTTGCCGGCCTCATTCCATAAATTTATGCGTTTCTCTTTCATACAAAGGACAAATATAACGAAAAACTTTCGTATATTTGTAAGTTATGATCAATATCACCTTTCCTGATGGCAGTGTAAAGCCCTTTGTTGAAGGCATCACTGCTTATGAAGTAGCCGAGAGTATATCTCCCCGGCTGGCAGAGGAAGTTTTGGCTGCCGATGTAAACGGCAATATAGTAGACCTAAACTTTCCCATTCGTCAAGATTCTGAGCTCAAACTCCTTAAGTGGGAGGATGATGAAGCCAAAAAAGTGTTTTGGCACTCTTCTTCTCATCTTATGGCAGAGGCCTTGGAATCTATTTATCCGGGTATAAAATTCGGTATAGGTCCTGCAATCGACAACGGCTTCTATTATGATGTGGACTTTTCGGACTATGAAGTCAGCGATGCGGATTTTCCGGCAATAGAGAAAAAGATGCTGGAGCTTGCACAAGGCAAGGAGGATTTCAAGCGAATAGAAGTATCCAAGGCCGATGCCTTGAAGTATTTCAAAGAGAAAGGTGATGAATACAAGTGCGAGCTTATTTCCGAGCTTGAAGATGGTGAGATAAGTTATTATACCAACGGTCATTTTACCGACCTTTGCCGCGGCCCCCATCTCCGCAACACCAATATGATAAAGGCAGTCAAGCTTACTGCCTTGGCCGGCGCTTATTGGCGTGGTGATCAAGACCGCAAACAGCTCACACGCGTTTACGGCATCACCTTCCCCAAGAAGAGTCTGTTGGAGGAGCATTTGCAGATGCTGGAGGAAGCCAAAAAGCGCGATCACCGCAGACTGGGTAAAGACATGAAGTTATTCACCTTCAGCAGCCGTGTCGGATTGGGCTTGCCGCTTTGGCTGCCCCGCGGTACCGTTCTCCGCCATCAGCTTGAGAAATTTCTCCGTACCAAGTTGGAGGAACAGAGCTATATGCAGGTGGCTACTCCGCATATCGGCAGCAAGCAGCTTTATGTAACCTCCGGTCACTGGGAGAAATATGGAAGCGATTCTTTTCAGCCCATCAAAACCCCGCAGGAGGGTGAGGAATATCTGCTGAAACCCATGAACTGTCCTCATCATTGCGAAATTTACGCAAGCGAGCCTCATTCCTATAAAGATCTCCCCATCCGCATGGCGGAATTCGGTACGGTGTATCGTTATGAGCAAAGCGGTGAGCTGCATGGTCTGACCCGCGTGCGCTGCTTTACTCAGGATGATGCGCATATGTTTGTCAGACCCGATCAGCTGAAAGACGAGTTTAAAAAGGTTATAGACCTCATCGAATACGTATTCCGTGTATTCAAGCTGGAAGATTTTTCCGTTCAGATTTCTCTTCGCGACAAAGTGAATCGCGAGAAATATATAGGCAGTGAGGAAAATTGGGAAAAAGCTGAGCAGGCAATTGTGGAAAGCTGTCAGGAAAAGAATCTTTCCGCTAAAATAGAATATGGCGAAGCTGCATTCTACGGCCCCAAATTAGACTTTATGGTAAAGGATGCTATCGGTCGCAAATGGCAGTTGGGCACAATTCAGGTGGACTATAATCTTCCTGAGCGCTTTGAGCTTGAATATACCGATACCGATGGCAGCAAGCAGCGCCCCGTTATGATACATCGCGCACCTTTCGGCAGCATCGAGCGTTTTACCGCTGTTTTGTTGGAGCATACCGCAGGTCATCTGCCGTTATGGCTCTCTCCCGATCAGGTTAAAGTGCTGCCAATCAGCGAGAAATTTGCAGATTATGCAAAAAAAGTTTGTGATTTGCTGAAAAATTCCGAAATTCGCGCTTCCATAGACGACCGTAACGAGACTTTGGGCAAGAGAATCAGAGACATATCTCAGCTTAGAGTGCCTCTGATTGCGGTTGTGGGCGAAAAAGAAGCCGCTGACGGAACTGTTTCCATAAGAAGAAGCGGTGAGAATGTTGGAATTATGGATGTAGAAGAATTTGTAAAATATATTAAATCTGCGATAGCAGAGGAACTTAAAAACTAATTAAATTTAATGTTGAATTAATGGCAGGACCTTACAAACCAAAGCCCTCAGGCAACAATAGGCCAAACAGAACGGATTCGCGTTTCTATCCCAAAAAAGACGAGAACGAGGCTCCGATAAACAATCAGATACGTGCCCCCAAGGTGCGTCTCGTAGGAGACAATATCCCTGAGCCGGGCATTTATCCGCTATCCAAGGCTTTGGCTCTTGCCGAGCAAATGGAACTTGATCTTGTGGAAATCAGCAGCAAGGCTGATCCTCCCGTTTGTAAGATTCTCGACTACCAAAAATATATATACCAGAGGAAAAAGAAGGCCAAGGAAATGAGGGCCAACTCCAATAAGGTGGTAATCAAGGAAATACGCTTCGGCCCCAACACCGATGAACATGACTTTCAGTTTAAACTCAAGCATGCCCGCGGATTCCTTGAGGACGGCTTCAAAGTAAAGGCCACAATCTTTTTCAGAGGTCGCAGTATAATGTTTAAAGATCAGGGCGAAAAAAAGTTGCTTAGATTTGCGGTGGAATTGGAAGAATACGGCAGGGCTGAAACCATGCCCACGCTCGAAGGCAAGCGAATGAACATTATGATAGCGCCCATTAAAAAGAAATAATCCGCGTGATGCGGACTTTATATATTATTATTTTTAAAACCAAACAAAATGGCAAAGCTTAAAACCAACTCCGGTGCCAAAAAGCGGTTTGCGCTTACCGGAACGGGAAAAATCAAGAGGAAGCATGCTTATCACAGCCACATCCTCACCAAAAAGAGCAAGAAAAGAAAACGCAATCTTGTTCGCTTCACCATCCTCGACCCCAGCAAGGAAAAGCAGGTTAAGGAATTGTTAGTACTTTAAAAGCAAAGAATTATGCCAAGAAGTGTAAACTCTGCAGCCTCAAAGGCTCGCCGCAAGAAGATCTTAAAACAGACTCGCGGCAATTTCGGCGCCAGGAAAAATGTCTGGACCGTCGCTAAGAACACCTACGAAAAAGGCCTTACTTATGCGTATCGCGACCGCAAGCGCAAGAAAGGAGCATTCCGTGCTCTCTGGATTCAGCGCATCAATGCGGCGGCACGCCAGTATGGTCTTACCTACTCTCAGTTCATGGGCAAACTTGCCGCACAGAATATCGGTCTCAACCGCAAGGTTTTGGCAGACCTCGCCATGAACAATCCTCAGGCTTTCGAAGCCATAGTAAAATCTGTAAAATAAAGTTTTGCAGTGAGCCTGAAGGAATTCATAGGTAACAAGTGGACAAAGTTCGTATTCTGGGCTTTGCTCTATATCCTATGGGTTATCTGGTTGGGAAATTATTGGTGGCTGATAGGTCTGGGAGTTATTTTCGACATCTTCATCACGAAGAAAGTCCGTTGGAACTTCTGGAAAAAACGCTACAAAGAAGGGGAAAAGCGCAGCGCCGCAAATGAATGGCTTGATGCCATAATATTCGCAGTAATCGTGGTCACCTTCATCAATATATTTTTCTTCCAGGCATTCAAAATTCCTTCATCCTCCATGGAGAATACGCTCTATACGGGCGATCATCTCTTTGTAAGCAAATTGACATACGGGCCGCGCATCCCGCAAACCCCTTTAACCATTCCATTTACGCACAATGTTATTTTCGGCAAGGAGTCGTACAGCACTCTTATCCAGAATAAATATCGCAGATTGAAAGGTTTCAGGGAAGTTCGCAAAGGCGATTGTGTGGTTTTCGGCTTTCCCTGCGGAGATACCGTTCTTCGTAAAGCGCCGACAGAAGACTATTATGCCCTCTGCCGTGTGATAGGGAGAAAACAGGTCATTGACAATTTGGGTCCCATTGTAGTCCGTCCTTCGGACAAGGTGGATCACTATGTAAAAAGATGCGTAGCCACGCCGGGCGATACTTTGGAGATTAAAGATGGTCTGGTATGGATAAATGGTGAAAAACAGCAGATTTATCCGGGTATGCAGCTTAGTTATAAGGTAACGACAACCGGGAGCAGAATAAATTCAAAATTTCTCTCTTCTCTCGGCTTGAATATGGATGAGCTCTATTTTGACGGCAATCTTCCCGGTTATCCGGCCATGCCGCTCAGCGAAGAGATGCTCTCAACCATAAGCTCTTATAACAATGTAGTGAGCGTAGAGGCGAATTTGGATGAGTATCCTGCCGATTATCCCGACAGCCGGCTCACCATCTTCCCCTTCAGCGAAAACTTCGCTTGGACCCGCGATTATTTCGGTCCTCTCAGGATTCCCCAAAAAGGAAGCACCGTGGAAATCACCGAAGACAACTTGCCCCTCTATGAGAGGCTTATCAGCAAGTATGAAAATCAAGACCCGCAAAAAGCTTTGGAGCAGGGCTCATATACTTTTGCACAAGACTATTATTTTATGATGGGAGACAATCGGCACAATTCCCTCGATTCCAGGTACTGGGGCTTCGTTCCCGAAGACCATATCGTCGGAACGCCGTCTGTTGTTTGGCTCTCGACAGTGAAAGGAAAGAAATTTCCCGCCAATATAAGATGGCGAAGATTTTTCAAATTATTGTGGAATAAAAATTAAAAATTATACAATTATGGCAAAGGTTTGTCAAATAACCGGAAGAAAGAGAATGAAAGGCAATAATGTTGCCCATTCCAAATTGCGCACCAAGCGCAACTTCTCTCTCAATCTCAAGAACAAGAAGTTCTGGAGTGAGACAGAGCAGAGATTCATTACCCTTAAAGTTTCCTGCAAGGGCATCAGGGAAATCGAGAAGAACGGCCTCGACGCCACTCTCGCCAAAGCCCGTAAGGCAGGTTTTATCGACCTTGTTTAAATTATTGAATTATGTCAAAGAAAGCTAAAGGAAACAGGGTGCAGGTAATACTCGAATGCACCGAGCAAAAAGAAAGCGGAGTTCCCGGAATGTTTCGTTACATTACCACCAAGAATAAGAAAAATACTCCCGACCGACTCGAACGCAAGAAATATAATCCCTTGCTTAAAAAGGTTACCATTCATCGTGAAATTAAATAATAAAGGAGATTAAGCTATGGCAAAGAAAGCAGTTGCAAAATTCTCAGGAAAGGCCGGTTCGAGGAACATGGTCAAGTGCATCCGTATGGAGAAATCCCCCAAGACAGGTGCATATGTATTTACCGAGAAAATGGTTGATGCCGATAAGGCAAAGGATTACTTCGCAAAGAAGTAATAATCTTGCAAATACTCTATATATGACAGGGTTGTTCTGCTTTTGAACGGCCCTGTTATTCTTTTAAAATGACTATATTTGTAAGTTATATCATATGGCATTCAGTTTTTTTCAAAAAATAAGCAGGGCGGTTGCCGGAAAGTCAAGAATAGATGACAACACCCTCGACAATATAGAAGAGGCTCTTATCGAAAGCGATATGGGTGTGGACACCACACTTAAAATTGTGGATAATCTGCAGGATCGTGTAGCAAGAGACAAGATGATGTCTTTTGATGAACTTGTGACTTATCTGCGTGAAGAAACAGATGCTCTTCTTGACGCCGGCGCTCCTGCGGACATAATTCTCGACAAAAAGCCCTACGTTATTTTAGTGGTGGGCGTTAACGGAGTGGGGAAGACCACAACCATAGGCAAACTCGCACATTATTTTAAAGAGCAAGGCTTAAAGGTGATGATTGGGGCGGCTGATACATTCCGCGCTGCAGCCATAGACCAATTGGATATTTGGGCAGAGCGTGCGGGCGTCGAAATAGTAAAGCAAAAAATAGGCTCCGACCCTGCTTCCGTAGCCTTCGACACCGTTAAATCGGCAGTCGCCAAGGAGGCAGATGTGGTGCTCATCGATACAGCCGGTCGCTTGCACAACCGCATAGACCTAATGAATGAGCTTTCAAAAATCCGCAATGTCTGCGACAAGGCCTTTCCGGGAGCTCCCAATGAGGTGATGCTTGTGCTGGATGCCTCTACAGGACAGAATGCCTTTCAGCAGGCAAAGGAATTTGCAAAGGCCACAAACATCAGTTCGCTGGTGCTTACCAAACTTGACGGTACTGCAAAAGGCGGGGTGGTAGTGGGGCTTATTGACCAATTCCATGTTCCTATAAAGTTCATAGGCATAGGCGAGGGGATTAAAGATATCAAAGCCTTCGACCCCAAAGAGTTCGTGGACTCACTTTTCAATCCTGAAGATTTAAAGAAACAATAAAAAATGAAAGTTTCGTATAATTGGCTTAAAAATTATTTAGCATGCGACCTTGCGCCGCAGCAGATTGCCGACATAATGACTTCTATCGGCATCGAGGTGAACGGAGTGGAAGAGCAAGAGCAAATTCCGGGCGGTCTTTCCGGAGTGGTGGTGGCAGAAGTATTGGAATGTGAAAAGCATCCCGATTCCGACCATCTTCACATATGCAAGGTAAATGACGGTACGGGAGAGCCTGTCGCTGTGGTGTGCGGAGCCCCGAATGTGGCTGCAGGCCAAAAGGTTCTGTTTGCCCGGATAGGCACGGTGCTGCCGGGGGATTTCAAAATCAAGAAAAGCAAGATTCGGGGAGTGGAGTCTTTCGGGATGATATGCGCCGAAGACGAACTTGGCATAGGCGCCGACCACGAAGGTATTATGGTGCTTCCGCAAGATGCCGTTGCGGGCACTTCTGCAAAGGAATATTTGAATTTGGAGAGCGAAGCCATAATAGAATACGAGATTACCGCCAACCGTGTAGATGCCGCCTCGCATATAGGAGTAGCCCGCGATTTGTATGCCTATATGGTGCTGAATAAAATTCCTTGCGAGCTCAAATATCCCGATGTTTCCGCCTTTAAGGAAGGGTCGGGGAAGGGTATACCCGTAGAGGTTCTCGACCACGAAGGGTCACCCCGTTATGCCGGCATTACGCTTCGCGGCGTAAAGGTGGAGCCTTCTCCCGAATGGCTTCAGAAAAAGCTGACTTCCATCGGTTTGCATCCGATAAACAATATAGTGGATATATCCAACTTCATATTGTTTGAGCTCGGCCAGCCTCTTCATATGTTTGATGCGTCTAAAATTATCGGCGGGAAGGTAATCGTGCGAAGAGCCGCCGAAGGAGAACTTATCCGCACTTTGGATGGAGTGGAACGCAAACTGTCGTCGGGCGATATGGTGATTGCAAACGAAAAGGCCCCTATGTGTATAGCGGGTGTTTTCGGTGGCGCTGAAAGCGGTCTGAGTGATTCTACGACTGATGTTTTCATAGAAAGCGCATACTTCGATCCCGCCAGCATCCGCCGCACCTCCAAAACTCATGGTTTGCAGACAGATGCCTCCTTCCGCTATGAACGGGGGGGCGATCCGGATGTACTGATATATGCTCTCAAACGTGCCGCTCTTCTCATCCTGGAGATTGCAGGCGGCCGTATCGAAGGTCCCATTCAAGAAGATTATCCCAATAAGATAGAGCGTAAAGTCATTGAATTGGATTATGCCTGGCTGGACGCCTTCGCAGGCCAAAAAATAGGAAGAGAAAATGTAAAAACCATCCTCAGCGCCTTGCAATATCGCTTTATTAAAGAAGATGAGAATGGAGCCACGCTGGAGGCGCCTTCCTATATGGTGGATGTTTACCGCCCCATAGATGTGGTTGAGGAGATTCTCCGCATTTATGGCTACGACAACATCGACTTGCCCATGCATATGAAGATGAGTGTGAATCCTACGGAAAAACCTTCTCCGGAAGCTCTTTGCAATCAGATTTCCAACTTCCTGGCCGCCAACGGTTTTGCAGAGATAATGAATAATTCTCTTACCAAGAGCAGTTATTACGAAGGCCTTGAGACTTTCCCTCTCGAAAGATGCGTGCGTTTAGTGAATCCGCTCAGTTCCGATCTTGATGTAATGAGGCAAACCCTGCTGTTGGGAGGCTTGGAGGTTGTTGCCTATAATGCCAACAGGCAAAACTATCGCATTAAGACATTCGAGTATGGCTCTGTATATCAGCGTCTTCCGGAAAAATCGGGAGAAACTCCGGATGGCTATGAGGAGCATACGTGTTTCAGCCTGTTTCTCAGCGGCAGTTGCGCAAAGAATTGGAATTGTTCCGACCAAAAGAGTGATTTCTTTCATCTCAAAGGTTATTTGGAGCTCCTTTTGAAACGCTATGGCGCCGACCTTTACAATATGCCCGCAAAAGAGTCGCCCTCGGATATCTTCTCAGAAGGAACAATTTATTACTTGCCCGGAGGAGGACAGCAGCTTGCGGTAATCGGAGTGATTCATCCCTCACTTGCCAAATCATTCGGAATAAAGCAGGAGGTGGTTGCAGCCGAAATCGATTGGAATGCGCTGTTTAAACTTATCAAGCGCAATAAAATACGCTTTACCGAAATCCCGCAATTCCCGCAGGTACGCAGAGACCTTGCCCTGCTTATGGACGAGAGCGTGTGTTGCTGCGACCTTCGCGCCACCGCATTCAAAACAGCCAAAGGCTTGCTCAGACAGGTAGGTCTCTTCGATGTTTATCGCGGCAAAGGTATACCTGAAGGCAAAAAGCAATATGCCATGAGCTTTGTGTTCAGGGACGACAAGCGTACGCTAACCGACGAAGAGGTGGAACGCACGCTTGCAAGGCTCTTGGAAGTATTTAAAAAAGATTACGGAGTGGAGCTTAGGTGAAAAGAATTGTCAGTCATATAATTCCGCTTATTTTATTGCTGCTTTTGCCGGGCGGCTGCGCCAAGCGCGGCAGAGTTATTCCTGCAAAGACCATGTCGGAAATATATGCCGAGATGTTTCTTGCCGATCAATGGCTGAATGACCATTCAAGTGCGAAACGTATTGCTGACACCTCCGATTTTTACGGCCCGATATTCGAGAAGTATGGGTATTCCTTTAAAGATTATGACAGAAGCGTGAACCACTATCTCGATAATCCCAGGAAATACACCGGCATTATGGAAAAATCCACCAAAATTCTTAATGACCGGCTAGACCTTCTCAGAAAAGAAGAAAAACGGAGAAATCTATTGAAAGAGATTGAACGCTATCTTAAAGAACATGCGCTTGAGCCGATAGATTTTAAAAAAGACAGTATTTTGTGGATGCCGGATTCACTGAAACAAAAAATTATTATAGATACTACAGATGTTAAGGGAAGAGACAGTATTCGGACCGATTTTCTCGAGACGCCTCGGAAGTTCGTTGGGTATCAACCTGCTGCCCTCAAAAGGGAAGATCTGTAATTTCGACTGCATCTATTGCGAATGCGGGTGGAATAAGGATGGGCGCAGCGACCAAACGCTTCCGTCTGCCTCTGATGTTAAAAAGGCGTTGGAGAAAAAATTGTCGGAATGCTCAAAGGCAGGCATCCCTATAGATTCCATAACTTTTTCCGGAGACGGGGAGCCTACGCTCAATCCCGAATTCTCTGAAATAATCCGCGACACCATAGAGTTGCGCGGCCTCTATTATCCCAAGTCGCTGATATCGGTGCTTTCGAATGCCACCATGATAAATAAGGAAGAGGTTTTTGAAGCGCTGAAATTAGTGGACAATCCCATACTCAAATTGGATGCGCCGAGCGATGAACTTACGGCCAGAATAAACCAGCCTCAGGGTGATTATCATGTGGCCGATATAATAGAAGGGCTTGCTCGATTCAATGGAAATTTTGTGTTGCAGACCATGTTCCTGCGCTCTTCCGGCTTCGACTCTTCTTCGCCCGAGGTGCTCGGTCCATGGATGGATATTGTGCGCAAGCTTCGTCCGCGCGAAATCATGGTATATACCATCGACCGCCCTGCGCCGGCAGAAGGACTGCAGAAATTTACGGAAGAGCAAATGCGCTCTTTCGTCAAACCTCTTATAGATGAAGGATTTAAAATACAGATAAAAGCATGAATTATTCAGAAAAGTACAATTACACGCCCGATCCGCTTAGGATTGCCTCCTCGATTGAGAGTATTATCGCCGATGCGGACAGTTTTGCCTCTACGGAAGTATATAAGAGCTGTTTCTCGTTCATGGACCTTACCACTCTTCAGGCTCAAGACACTGTAGAAAGTGTAAGCAAACTGGTATCCAAAGTGATTGATTTGTGTGAGGAATATCCCTCTTATCCGCTTCCGGCATCCATATGCGTATATCCCAACTTTGCCTCCGTTGTAAAAGACAAACGCCCCAGCCCCGAACTTCATGTTACAACTGTGGCCGGCTGTTTCCCCAGCTCTCAGAGTTTTTTGGAGGTGAAGATCCGCGAATGCGAACTTGCCGTTGAGACCGGTGCGGAAGAGATAGATATAGTGCTGGCGCTCAATTCTTTTTTCGCAGGAGATTATGAGACCGCTTATAAAGAAATCCGCAGCATTAAGGCGGCCATAGATGCCGCTGCGAAGAAGCAGGACAGGACAGTGATTCTCAAGGTGATTCTCGAGACCGGCCTGCTTGTTTCTCCGGAGAAGATAGCTGACGCATCTTTTCTCGCAATGGAAGCGGGAGCCGACTTTATAAAAACCAGTACCGGTAAAGTTGAGGTTAACGCAACTCCCACATCGGCTTATGTAATGTGCGAATGCATAAAGGCATTTTACAAGAAAACCGGCCGAAAGGTGGGTTTCAAGGCGGCCGGCGGCATCTCCAATGCCAAAGATGCCCTGTGCTATTATTGCATAGGCAACACGATACTCGGCAAGGAATGGATGAATAAGGATTTGTTCCGCTTTGGCGTGAGCCGTTTGGGCAACAGTCTCATGAGCGCCATCGAGCAGCGCACCATTAACTTCTTTTAGTTAAAAAACGTAAATTTCTGCTGCATACGCAGCTTTATAAAAGAAAAATTTTTCGGCCTCCGCTAGTAGCAGGGGGCCGGTTTTTTAAATTAAACGCTTATATTTTTGATACGCGATTGCGTCTCTTCTACCTTTGTCACGTAACTAAAAACAAAGCATTATGAGAAGATTCGCAATTTATCTTATCCTTATTGCAGCCTGCGCATGCAGCGCTCAGAATCACGAAATTCTGCCTCCTCTTCCCGAAGAGCAAATCAGCCACGGCATGATAGTGCTCGGTGAAAAACTGGAAGACCCTTATTCTGTAGACAATATGAGCAAGGCCCTCGCATCGCTCTATCCCACTAAAGCAGTGAGCGTAAGCACCACCCATTTTTATGTGCGTTTTCTTCCCTCCGACCAAGGCCAGTACGAGCTTCTGGAAGAGTTGGGAGTGGAGATGCTGGACCATCCCGTGGATTTCTCCATCCTAAAAGAAGGGGACTATTATCATGACCCGGACATCCCCGAAGGAGATATTACCTGGCAATATGCCGTAGTGCCGCCCGATTTTCCTTTTCCGTCAGGCATAGAATACGAAATTCTGGACAGGTGCCATATAGCGGAGCAGCCTCTTGCCACAAGATCGCCTGACGGCATAGACTGGGAGGCTGTGGAAAGAGAATCCTTCAGACTCACCGGCAATGCCGGTATGCTGCTCGCCGCCAAAGGCGATGATGTCTCTTCTTCGCCGGAGGGGCATATCCGCATTATTGATGATTTCAAAAGCAAGGAAGCCTTCGGCGTGGCGGGAGTGAAGGTGTCGTGCAATGTGTTTGTAAAGTTTGCACATGCCTATACCGACGAAGACGGCCATTACAAGATTGAAAAGGCCTTTAATTCCGAGCCGCGTTACCGGATTGTATTCAAGAATAAAAAAGGCTTCGGCATAGGGCTTAACCTCATATTTTTTCCCGCTTCCGTCTCAACCTTGGGAAAGCAATCGCCCTCAGGCTGCAGTATTACCGTTAACAAGCGCTCCGACAGGGCTCTTTTCCGTCGTTGCGTAGTAAATAATGCGGGCTGGGACTATTATAATATATGCCACAGCGATGCCGGAATGCTCAGCCTTCCTCCCTCCAACCTAAGGATTTGGCTTTTCGACCTTTTGAGTTGCAGCAGCGCCATTATGCTGCAGCAGGGAGTATTGTTGGATGGCTCAATTATAGAAGATTATCTCGGAAAGTATTACAGTCTTGTGAAATTTTTCCTGCCCGACATAACGCTCGGTTTGCAATATTGTGAAGATTATCCTTCAATTTATGCTGCAAGCATACACGAACTTGCCCATACAAGCCATTATATGCAGGTTGGCAATGATTATTGGAATAAACTGGCAGAATATGTAATAAAGTCGTTCATAACTTCGGGCTTCATTACCTACGGGGTGGGCACAGAGAAAGACCATGGCTATTGTGAAGTGGCGGAAATGTGGGCTTATTATATGCAAACCAGGCTTTTCAGAGAGCGCTATCCCGGTTCGGGTGCGGCTTTCGGCACCACATTCTGGTTTTTTCCTCAAATATTCAATTATATGGATGAGAGAGGGCTTACCTGCTATAAAACTTTCAATGCCCTCACTCCCGATGTACACGATAAAGAAGCTTTGCGCATGAAATTATTGAGGCTCTATCCCGATGCCAAAACCCTCATCAATTTAGCTTTCAGCAGCTATAAATAGTCATGAAAAAATTGATGTTTTTACTGTTTCTTTTGGCGTCGGCGCCTTCGCTGAATGCACAAGAGCTCAGCTTGTCCACTAATGTAGCGGATTATTTGGCGGGAGGAACCATGAATTTGGAGTTTGCATACGGGTTCGCCCGTCATTGGAGCGTGAATGCCGGAGCCAAATATAATCCTTTCAGTTATGGAAAAGGTACGGAAAAAATACAGCTTAAACAGCGTTCTTTATCTGCAGGAGCCCGTTGGTGGCCATGGCACATTTATTCCGGCTGGTGGGTTGGGGCGAAACTTCAATACCAGGAATTCAATGAGGGAGGCTACGGCGGACCTCTTACAACCCAGGGAGACCGCTACGGAGGCGGCTTATCGGCGGGCTATTCCCGAATGCTTGGCGAGCATTTCAATATCGACTTCGGGCTTGGCCTGTGGACAGGTTACAGCATTTATTCCATATATCAATGTCAAACTTGCGGTCGCCGCCTAAGCAGCGGTTCAAAGGCCTTTGTTTTGCCGAATGATATTATTTTAGGAATCAATTATATTTTTTGAGTTTGACAAAAAAAACACTACCTTTGCAGTCCCCTGAGCGGGAGTGGCGAAATGGTAGACGCGCTAGTTTCAGGAGCTAGTGCCCATTAAAAGGCGTGTCAGTTCGAGTCTGATCTCCCGCACATTTTCTTAAAACAGGCTCTTGCCTTTGTCAATGATTATAGCTCTGAGACAATGCAAGAGCCTTTTTTATAATTTCTTGTTGATAACTCAGCCGTCTTTTTTCTTCAAGCCCTTGCCGGAGTAAAAGAAAAACCCGAAATTTGCCCCGCAAACAAATATAATTATGTCATTATTACAGATTCTCACCCTCATCGGTGCATTAGGCATGTTCCTGTATGGAATGAACCTTATGAGCGGTGGACTTCAGAAAGCAGCCGGCAAGGGTCTTCGCAGACTATTGGCATCTTTTACTTCCAATCCTTTTAAAGGCGTGCTCACAGGTTTGGGCACAACTGCCATAATCCAGTCTTCAAGCGCAACAACCGTTATGGTTGTGAGCTTTGTGAATGCAGGACTGCTCACGCTTGTTCAGGCCATAGGGGTGATTATGGGAGCTAACATAGGCACCACTGTCACTGCCTGGATAGTATCGGTGTTCGGATTCAAGTTCGACATAGCGCTTTTGGCAGTGCCTTTCATGGCAATAGGTTTTATCCTCAGTCTCAGCAAGCAAGACCGTACCCGGAGTATAGGAGAGTCAGTGATAGGCTTTTCCCTATTGTTTTTAGGCCTCTCTTTTATGAAGAATTCTGTACCAAGCTTGGAAAGCAACCCCGAAGCGTTTGCCTTTGTGCAGAATTGGAGCGGACACGGATTAGGGAGCGTGCTTTTATTCTTGATGTTCGGCACGCTGCTCACGGTAGTGCTGCAAAGTTCTTCCGCTACGGTAGCGTTTACGCTTATAATGGTCAGCATGGGTTGGATTCAATTTCCTATGGCGGCGGCAATGGTGTTGGGAGAGAATATAGGCACTACCATTACTGCAAACATAGCTGCTGTGGTGGCATCGCGCAATGCAAAACGGGCAGCTCTTGCACATACTGTTTTCAATGTAATCGGAGTTATTTGGGCGGTTGCTTTTTTCAATCCCTTTTTAGGGCTGGTGGAAAAGGTCATTCATGCGCTCGGCCTCGACAGTGACCCATCCCAGACATATCTGTACAGCGTGTCTATGATGCACACGATGTTCAACCTCATAAATACCACACTGCTTATTTGGTTCATTCCTTTGATAGCTAAATTGGTTACTTGGATTATTCCTGACAAAGCTCAGACTGAGGAAGATAAAGCACTCAAACTCACGTATATACATGCCGGTTTTGTGCCTCCCACCCCGGAACTTGCCGTGATAGAGGCATCCAACGAAACAGTGCATTTCGGCAAAATCATGCAAAAGGGGCTTGCTTATGTGCGAAAAGCAATAGAGACAGCAGACGATCCCAAGGAATTTGAGTTTTACCGTAAAAAGCTTGTTCGATATGAAGAGGTTTCCGACCGTATAGAAGTGCAGATCTTCGATTTCATAGATGGTTTGGACCGCACCGCCATGAGCGAAGAAACCCAGCAAAAGGCCCGCAGCCTCAAACGCATTGCCGGCGAGCTTGAGAGCTTAGGTGATTCAGGCGAGGCCATCAGCCGCGCCCTTGTGCAAAAGAACGATCATGGAAATCATTTCTCGAAAGAACATTTGGATGCTTTGGACCAGATGGTGACAGTGGTGGATGAGGCTTTTGATGTGATGAATTACAATCTTGCAAACTTCGATACAATACAGGATATAAATAATGCGGTGGATGCAGAGATTGCAGTAAATGCCAGGCGCGATGCTCTCCGCAATAAGGAATATGTCTCAGGCGCTGAAGGGGATGCTTATTTCAACAGCATGCTTTTCTTGAAGGTGCTGGACGAGCTTGAACGGATGGGCGATTTTATTATAAACGTATCGCAGGCTATAATGTCCTGCCGCCGTCTCAGGAAATAATTGGCGCAGGTCGATAAATTTTGTATATTTATAGCTTGTATGTCAGAAAACAAAAAAACCAGGGTTCGTTTTGCACCTTCTCCGACAGGTCCCCTTCATATCGGCGGAGTGCGTACCGCCTTGTATAATTATCTTTATGCCAAGCAGCATAATGGAACATTCGTTCTTAGAATCGAGGACACCGATTCCGCACGCTTCGTGAGCGGGGCGGAGGAATATATTATAGGAGCCCTCGAATGGTGCGGCATTACTCCTGATGAAGGCGTGGAAAACGGAAAGATAGTTGAGGAGGCATCTGCCAGGCATCCGCACGGGCCGTACAGGCAGAGTCAGAGGCGCGGCATTTATCGCGCTTATGCCGAGCAGCTGATACAAAACGGCTATGCCTATTATGCTTTTGATTCTGCAGAAGAACTTGTTGCAAAACGTGCTGAGGCCGAATCCAAGGGACAAACTTTCATTTATAATCAAGTTACCCGCAAGGGTCTTCGCAATTCTCTGACTCTCAGCGCATCCGAGGTGGAGCATCTGCTGGAAACCACCACCGGCTGGACTATACGCTTTAAAATGCCTGAAAACGAGATTGTGGCAATGGACGATTTGATTCGCGGGCATATAGAGGTGAATACTGAAACTTTGGATGACAAAGTGCTTTGGAAAAGAGCAGATGAGCTCCCCACATATCATCTTGCAAACATAGTGGACGATTACCTTATGGAAATAACAGAGGTAATCCGCGGCGAGGAATGGCTGCCCTCTCTCCCTCTGCATTATATGCTTTACAAGTCTTTCGGCTGGGAGAGCAGCAGGCCCCGCTTCGCCCATTTGTCTTTATTGCTTAAGCCGGGCGGACAGGGTAAACTCAGCAAGAGGGATGGAGACAAACTCGGTTTTCCTGTTTTTCCTCTTCCTTGGACGGGGACCGACGGTGAAGTTACCAACTCTTACCGCGGGGCGGGTTATTTTCCCGAGGCCTTTATAAATATGCTTGCATTTTTGGGCTGGAACCCGGGAGATGAAAGGGAAATTCTTTCTTTGGATGAGTTGGTGGAGGCTTTTTCGCTCGAAAGGGTGATAAGGTCCGGGGCGCACTTCAATCCCGAAAAGGCAAAATGGTATAATAGGGAATATTTGCGCGCAAAGAGCGACACGGAGCTCGCTAAGCTGTATCTTCCTATTTTGAAGGAGCATGGGGTTGAGGCGACAGAGGAGTATACCGCCAGGGCCATTTCCGTAATCAAGGATCGTGCAACTTTCGTAGCTGACTTCTGGACGGCAGCGCCATATCTTTTTGTGGCTCCTTCGGAATATGTTCAAAAGGATGCCGCCAAATTTTGGACTGCTGAAAATTGCGGGTACCTTTCCAAACTGCGCAGCCATATCGCCGCATATAAGAGTGAATTGGAAGTTGCGGCCATTGCAGAGTCGATAGAAAATTATATCAGGTCGAACCAGTGGCCTTTCGGAAAAGTCATGAACTCTCTCAGGCTCTCCCTTACAGGCTCGGCCAGCGGCTTAGGGATAGCTGAAATCATTTATACAATCGGCCTGCAGGAAACTGTCCGCCGCATAGACAATGCATTTAAAACTCTTGGAACATGAAAATAGGAATTTGCAGCGACCATGCCGGTTTCGATTATAAAAACCGTCTTATATCCTATCTTTTAGGCAAAGGCTTCGAAGTGCTTAATTTCGGTACAAACAGTTCCGATTCCTGCGATTATCCCGATTTCGCCCATCTTCTTGCAAATGCAGTCGAGACCGGAGAGGCGGATTGCGGCATAGCTCTTTGCGGAACCGGCAACGGAATGGCAATGACGCTCAATCAGCATCGGGGCATACGTGCGGGTCTTGCCTGGAACACCTCTTTGGCGAGTCTGGCAAAGGAGCATAACAACGCCAACGTGCTTGTTCTGCCTGCCCGCTTCATAAGCTACCGAATGGCGGTAAGCTGCGTGCGCGCATGGCTGGACGCCTCTTTTGAGGGAGGCAGACACCAGCGCCGCATAGATAAGATTCCGCTAAGCTGATTTATGCTCTTTTTTAATCGACCTGCGTATTGCAGGCGTTTTTTCCAAATCTGATATGCTTTGTCCTTCGCTTATAAGCAGCGCAGGGCGATTGTCCGGGTCGTAACGGAAAGTTCTTTCTCCGTCCTTGCTGGAGAAACCTATATGTGAGCCGGCATCCGAGGGTAGGGAAATTCCTTCGCTTTTTGAGAGTTCCTCTTTATCGTAGACGAAGTTTTTGTCGATTACTATATAATTGTCGAGTTCTCTTTCCCTTTCGCCTAGTATGTTAGAGAAGTTCAATCCGGTAACTATGGTAGTTATTTGGATTCGGTCTTCTATCCCGTCTCCCTCTTCCCAAATTATACCGCTTTTGAATTTATTGGCTCCGCCGGTGTATTCATCAATTTTATTATTGATTTCCTGCAATTCTTTCATCGTAAGCCCCTGTTCGGTTTTGCCTACCGTAATGTTAACCAACACGTTCTTTGCGCTCTTGAGGTCGAAGTCGTTCAGCAAAGGGGATTCGAATGCGCCTTTCAAAGCATCGTCTATCCGGTTGGGCCCTTTTCCTATGCCGCTTCCCATCAGAGCCATTCCGCTGTCTTTCATCAGGGTTTTCACATCCTCGAAGTCTACATTTATATATCCAGACTTCTTTATTATTTCTATAATGCCGCGTACGGCGGTGGCGAGCACTTGGTCGGCTTTGGGAAAAGCGTCGTGTATGAGCTCGTCACCATAATAGTCGTATAGCTTTTCGTTGTTGATGATGATAAGGCTGTCCACATTCTCTTTCAGCTCGCGAATGCCCTCTATGGCTCTCACAAGAACTTTTTTGCCTTCGTTGAGGAAGGGGATGGTGACTACGGCCACTGTGAGTATGCCTTTGTCTTTCGCCATTTTAGCTATCACCGGAGTTGCACCCGTGCCTGTACCTCCACCCATGCCTGCAGTAATGAAGAGCATTTCGGTACTGCCGTCAAACAGAGTTTCCGCAATTTTATCCTGATTGTTTATGGCGGCGTTGCGTCCTTTAATGGGGTCGGTGCCGGCACCCAGCCCCCGCCCCAATTGAATCTTATTGGGTACAGAACTGCCGTTCAGCGCCATGGAATCGGTGTTGCAAACCACAAAACTGCAACCTTTTATACCCTGCCGGTACATGTAGCTTACTGCATTGCAGCCTCCTCCGCCTACGCCGAGAACTTTTATTGTTGCATCTGATACCACCCAATCGGAGGGGGTTATTATTTCGTGTTTATTCATTTTCCTTAAATTTTATTATTCGTCCATACCATCATACAGATCTCCCATGAATTCATTCAATCTATTCTTTGTCCATGTAATAAAGTTATTTTTTTTCTTGGGGGTCTTCTCTTTTTTAGGCGGCTCTACAATTTCTATTTCATCGGGACCGAATATTTCCATTTGTCCGCCGGCCTTTATAGCCTTTCCTTTCTTTTCATTTTTTTCCGGCTTTTCCGCCGTTTTGCCTTGTCTGGCGCTTTGGCTGCGTTGCTGCTTTTCCGAAGCGCAGTCTATATGAGTATCGGCGGCCGCAAGCAAGAGCATGCCTACGCTTGCCGCTGCTCCGGTTTCATTTATGCCCGGGCATCCGCTGGAGGAGAGTTTCTTGGTCCGGGGATAACCTATGCGTACATTGTAGCCCGACATCTGCTTAATGAGATTGCTGCAGTTTATCATATTGGCGCAGCCTCCGCTAAGAACGATGCCGCTTCGCAGGTTGTCGGCATATCCGCTTTCCTGAATCTTGAAAAGGATTGCATCTATTATTTCTTCGGTGCGGGCGGTAATGATTTCGGACAGGTATTTAACCGGCAGAATCCGCGGAGTTCCGGCATCGTAATCATTGATTTGAAGCACTTTTTCGCTCATATTCTGCAGTTTTTCGGGCATGCAGGCTCCGAATGCGAGTTTGATGTTTTCTGCAAGATTTTCGGTAAAGCCGCATTCGAATTTAATGTCGGTGGTAATACTCTTGCCGCCGAAGGGGATGGCGAAATAATAGCGCAGAATTTTGTTTTGATAGATTGTAAGGCTGGTAACTCCCGCTCCTATTTCTATAAGCGCCACACCGCTTTCTTTTTCTCCATCCGAGAGCACCGCATCGGCCGTGGACATAGGCAGAAAGTATTTGGCCGCTTCAGCCACTCCGGCATTGCCCAGCATCAGGTCTATATTGCTTATAGCTCTCTTCGCCCCTACATATACTTTGAAGTTTCCCCCCAAACTTGCAGAAGGTATCCCTACAACATCTTTTTCGCTGAAATTCATGGTGTCATCGGTACTGAAGGATTGCGCCACTGAACCGTATATTTCTTCGAGCGCTTCGTTTTCGAGCGGATAGGTTTCAAGGGCCATGTCTTTTATTGCATCTATCTCTTCTTGTGAGATGCAAGTGCTCGGGTCGCTTCTTTCTATGGATGCGCTGGCAGTTTCCTGACGAACTCCGTAGCGAGGAAGACCTATAACTACCTGACGTATTTTAATCCCCAATTCTTCTTCCGCTTCTTTTACTGCTTCTGTAAGGGGGACGGAAGCGAGGAGGGGATTGAAGATGCGGCCGTAACGCATTCCATCCGATGGCCGCTCACGGTAATAGAGAACTTCCACGTCTTCTTCCAATACGCGGGCTACCGACAGGGCAAGTTTCCCCGTCCCCAAGTCTACTGTTGCTATATATCTTTCTTTCATATGCTTGTGTTTTTATCGTCTGCAAATTATCCTGTCCTTGTATTTCACATTCACACTGCGGTACCAGCCTTCCTCTTTGGCCGGACGGATATATTCATAATATTTTTCCATCCTTCCGAATTTTTCCTTGATGTCTTTGGTATTGCCGAAGATGAATCTTTCTTTTCCTTCCCGCGGAATGAGCACGAAGTCACCGTTTGTGCTTACCCAAATATCCGATATGTTCTCTGCCCATATCTTGCTGTTATTCATATACTTAATCAGGTCAAGCAGTCCTTCCATCCATTCTTTCCCTGCCGGTGTGGAGGGCTCTCCCTTATAGCCGGCCCCTTCTTTAAGAGGGAAGTTCCCGACCACCACAGGCACTAAGGGGGTATAGGCCTTTTGGAGGGGGAAAATATATCCGCTTTCATCTGCATAAAAGCCTTCTGCAGAATTCCTTTGGAAGCGGACCACGGGTTCTCTTTGGGTGATGCTTATATGAAGAATGCCGTCATCCGTAGTCCAGGCCTGGCTTTTCCGGATTGCGCTCCTGCGGTCGAGTATGGTTTCTATCCGATCGAGATTCACGCTGTCGATTCTTTCGCCTATATAAGGTCCGTAATAGATTCTAAGATAATCTTTTATATCCTGCTCGCTGACAAAAGAGCGGGTCTTGTCAAGACTTACTTCAAGCCCCTTGCAGGTGATTGTCCTTCGCGACTCCGAAGCAAAGCCGTATACGAAGGCCGTAGCAAGCCCGAAAGCCGCCACTACAAGGATAAAAAGCAAGTTGCGCAAGACCTTTTTCATTTTGAAAGCATTTCGCAGATGGGTTTTACAAATCTATCTATATTGCCCGCTCCGAAAGTCACCAGCACATCAAGCGCTTCCCTCGAGAGGTAGTCCATAAGTTCCTCTTTTTTTATCAGAACTTTTTCTTTTGCGCTTACATCCTTGAAAATAGTTTCGGAGCTTATGCCGGGAATAGGCTCTTCGCGGGCAGGGTAAATATCCAATAATATAAGTTTGTCGAGCAAACTGAGCGCATTTGCAAATTCCGAAGCAAAGTCCCGCGTACGGCTGTAGAGGTGGGGTTGGAAGACCCCGGTGATTTTTCGCTTCGGGAACATCTCTTTCAAGGAAGATATAGCTGCCGCGAGTTCGTTGGGATGATGCGCATAATCGTCTATATATGTGAGATTATCTCTATTGATATGTTCTTCCATGCGGCGCTTCACTCCTGCATATGTGCCTATGGCGTGACGGATTTTCCCTGCATCCGTTCCATGAAGCAGGCAGATTGCAGCGGCGGCAATGCTGTTTTCGGCATTGAGAGCGCCTAAAGTGCCTACACGTATGTCTTTAATAATTCCGCCGGGATGGCAGAGGTCGTAGGTGTAGTGGCCGAAAGAGTCGATATGCATATTTTCGGCGCGGAAATCAGCTTTCGGCTCGCTCAGATGGTATGTAAAGATACGGGCGCCGGTGTCCTTGCCTGTGACGGGAAGGCCGTATTTTATTATAAGGGCATCAGATACCTGCGCCGCAAAGTCGCGGAAGGCATCCTGATAATGTCCAATATCTCCGTAGATGTCGAGATGGTCGGCATCCATAGCAGTAATGACGGCAATGGAGGGGTGAAGTTGTAAAAAGCTGCGGTCGAATTCATCGGCTTCCGCCACCACTAATTTATTGTGGCTTACCAATAGGTTGGTATTGTAATTTTTAGAGGTGCCGCCCAAGAATGCGCTGCAGCCTTCGCCGCTTTCGGTAAGTATATGCGCCACCAAGGTGGAAGTGGTGGTTTTTCCGTGAGTGCCCGCCACTGCAAGGCACTTCTGCCCTTCTGTGATTTCGCCAAGCATACGGCTGCGCTTGACAATTTTATAGCCGTTATTTACAACATGCTGATATTCTTTGAGTTCTTTGGGGATTGCGGGAGTGTAGACTATCAGCGTGGAGGCCGCATCAGCGGGGATGAGGGCCGGGTTGTCATCGTAATGCACTTCTATCCCCTCGGCCTGCAGTTCTGCGGTAAGCTGTGATGGAGTAAGGTCGTAACCCGAAACCTTAAAGCCCTTGAAGGCATAATAACGGGCTATGGCGCTCATTCCTATGCCGCCTATGCCGAGAAAATATATGTGGCTGTAGTTTTTCATTTCTTCAGCACAAGTTTATAAATTTCGTCCGCTATGGTTTGTGCGGCATCAAGCCTTGAGAGCGGAGCTATGTTTTTAGAAAGTTTTGCTATGCGCTCGGAATCGCGAACGAGCTCCAAGGCTGTAGGAAGCAGTTTTCCGCGGGCTTCAGAATCCTTGACTATAAGCGCCGCATCTTTATTTACCAGAGCCATAGCGTTATGAGTCTGATGGTCTTCTGCAACATTCGGTGACGGTACGAATACGACTGCTTTCCGAGCGGCGCAGAGTTCCGACACTGAGGACGCACCGCTGCGCGATATAACCACATCTGCCGCAGCATAGGCCAGGTCCATCCTTTTTATAAAGTCGGTATAATGAACATTGGGGCATTCGCGTCCGTACATGAAATCATCTATATCTTTTTTATAATAGCTTCCGCACTGCCACAGCACCTCCACATCTTCTCCTCCGGGGCATTTTGCGCTTATCCATCCTTTCATGCTGGCGTTGAGGGTGCCGCTTCCGAGACTTCCCCCGACCACAAAAATATGGCGTTTGGCCGGATTCAAGCCATAAAAGGAGATGGCCTCGGCACGGTCTTTTTCTGTATAAGGATGGATTTCGCTGCGTATGGGATTGCCGCTGAAGACTATCTTGTCTGCAGAGAAAAATCTTTCCATACCCTCGTAGGCCACACAGATGCAGTCTGCCTTTTTGCCGAGCATCTTGTTGGCAATGCCTGCAAAGCTGTTCTGTTCTTGAATCAGAGTGGGGATTCCCTTTTTTCCGGCAATTCTCAGCAGGGGAGCGCTGGCATATCCGCCTACGCCCACGGCAATATCGGGAGCAAAGTCCGAAATCACTTTTGCCGCCTTTTGCTGACTCGCCAGCCATTTGAAAGGCACCTGAATATTATTGATGAGATTTTTAAGATTAAGCTGCCGCTGCAAACCCACTATAGGCAGGCCTACGATATTGTAGCCGGCTGCAGGCACCTTTTCCATCTCCATCTTACCCTCCGCACCCACAAACAGAATTTCAGTTGAGGGGTTGAGTTCCTTCAGCTTATTTGCAATGGCAATAGCGGGGAAAATATGCCCGCCGGTACCGCCTCCGCTTATTATTACTCTTAACTTTTTATAAGTCATAGTCCTGGTCTATTATTTCGTCATCTATAACTTTACCGGATTCAAAATCGTCGAGGGCGTCGAGCTCATGCTTGATTTCTTCCCTTTCCACGAGCGGAGCCGCCTGCATTTGCTCTTTCTTCATCTTCTTGGAGGCATATCGCGAAACCGAGAGAATTATTCCGAAGGCCATGCAGAAACATAGAAATGCAGATGCTCCATTGCTTATTAGGGGCAGGGTTTGGCCGGTCATGGGGCCTATGTCGCAGTTTACAAACATATGCAGGAAGGCTTGGAGGACAATAAGCATAATAAGCCCGGCAGCTGCAAGTTTCGGGAAGAGTTCCTTTCCGCAGTGGCGCACTATCAGCGAACCCCTTGCAAGCAGGCTGATATATAGCATCAGCACTACCATTCCGCCTAATATGCCGTATTCTTCTATTATAAAAGAATACATATAGTCTTCCGGCATATTCGATACTACATAACGCTGGGTGCTTTGCCCGGGCCCTTTCCCGAAGAAACCGCCTTCGCGTATGGCTATTTTTGCACTGTATGGCTGGCGTATTTCATCTATGGCATCATACCATTCTGCAGAACCCGGCCTGGAGGTATTTGCAATTTCTTCCCAGTCGGTTTTCTCGAACAATCGCGATACGCCCGTCCCGATTCGTCCCATTATCTTTCCATCAGACAACTTGTAAGCGCCGTAGCTGAGACCTAATATCAATACTCCTGCTCCTATTAATATCGCCAAGTCTTTAAAATCACCTCCTCCGATAGCTATTATTATGAACATCATTCCCCCTATAATAATGGCGCTGGAATTACCTCCGGAAAGAACCATCACAAAAATTATCGCAAAAGGGGCGTATATATACAAGATTTTTTTCCATGCCGGCTTTTCAGGCCCTCCGAGCTTCCCTCTTTTCAGGGCATCCATAGCCCATGCAAAATACATTATCATCGACACTTTAACTATCTCGAACACATGCACTTGTATGCCCCCTACCTTGATTATTCTATTCGCATCGTTAAATCCTCCGGATTTGATGAAGCTACCGATATTCAGTTTTGCGACAAGGATAAGCAGCAGCAGGAACGAAACAATGAATCCCAATTTACTAAGCCAGCGGATGACAGCTAAGTTTCGGATATTATAAACAGCTATTATCACAAGCAAGCCGGCGGCGACAAGAAAAATCTGGTCCTTCACCACATTTATGCGGGACTGCTCTATTCCTCTTCCGACCAGGCTTGAGGTGGAGGAGAACATGCAGACGACGCTTATGAGCATCAGCAGCAGGACTATCATCCATACCACATTATCACCTTCGAAATTTTCGAAGATGTTCCAAAGACTCCTTTTCGTTCTTGTTTTTTCCGCCATAATCTTATAATTTGCGTACGGCCTCTTTGAATTTGTTGCCGCGTTCTTCGTAGTTTTGGAAGAGGTCGAAGCTGGCGCAGCAAGGACTCAGCAGCACCACATCTCCGCTTTCCGCAAAGCTTGCGCTTTTCTTTACCGCCTCCTCGGCAGAGAGTGCTTCCGCCATTTTATCTTTTCCCAATATGGGCTCGAAGGCTTCGTGTATCTTTTTGTTGTCCACTCCCAAACATACTATCGCCTTTACCTTTTCTTTCACAAGCTCAAAGAGCTGGGTGTAGTCATTTCCCTTATCGGTGCCTCCCATTATCCAAACCACGGGTTTGGTCTGCGCATCGAGGGCATACCAGGCCGCATCCGTATTGGTGGCTTTGGAGTCGTTTATATACATTACTCCGCCTACACTCAGCACGGGCTCAAGCCTATGCTCTATGGTTTTGAAACTGCGCAGGCTCTCGCGTATGAGCGAATTATCGATGCCGGTCGCTTTGGCTGCAAGAGCAGCCGCCATGGAATTGTAGATATTGTGCTTTCCTCCGAGAGCGAGCTCCTTCAGGTAAATTTCACTTTCGCTCTGCCGGTAGCGCACCACGATTTTATCATCGCGAAGGAAAGCCCCCTCCTCCACCTCTTTCTGCTGGCTGAAAGGCAGCATCTTTGCTTTCAGCACGATTTTGTCGAGGTGTGCGATGGTAATGGCATCATCGCTGTCGAAAATGAAACAGTCTTCGGGCCTGAGTTTTTGCGTGATTCGGAATTTTGACCTTACATAATTCTCCAATTTATAATTGTAGCGATCCAAATGGTCCGGGCTGATATTGGTGATAATTGCTATGTCGGGCCGGAAATCGTAGCAGCCATCCAATTGGAAAGAGCTGATTTCCAGCACGTAATAATCGTACTGTTCGGTTGCGACCTGCAATGCGTAGCTTTTGCCTATATTGCCCCCGAGGCCTACATTCAGGCCTGCATTCCGGAGCAGATAATAAATAAGGCTTGCAGTGGTGGTTTTGCCGTTGGAGCCTGTTATGCAAATTTTCTTTGCATTGTCGTAGCGCGCTGCAAATTCTATTTCGGATATGATATGGCTTCCCTGTTCAATTAATTTGCGCACTACGGGTGCCGTTTCGGGGATGCCGGGGCTCTTTACTATCTCTTTGGCATCCAATATCTTTTCGAGGCTGTGGCCTCCCTGCTCATAAGGGATTTTCCACTTTTCGAGCATCTGCACATATTCCGGCTTTATCTCTCCATTGTCGGAGAGAAAAACCTCCAATCCTTTTACTTTTGCGAGCACGGCGGCGCCTACTCCGCTCTCAGCTCCTCCTAAAACAACTAAATCTGCCATATCTATCTTATCTTTAACAAGGCCAAAGTGCTTACGGCCAATATGATACCTATAATCCAGAAGCGGACTACAATGCGCGGTTCGGGCATGCCCTTCTTCTGATAGTGATGGTGCAGGGGTGCCATAAGGAAGACTCTCCGTCCCTCCCCGTATTTCTTTTTGGTATAGCGGAACCAAGTCTTCTGAATAATAACGCTCACGCTTTCCATAAGGAAAATGCCGCAGAGAAGGGGCAGGAGCAGTTCTTTTCGGATAAGTACAGCACATACCCCGATCACGCCGCCTATCATCAGACTGCCGGTATCTCCCATAAATACTTGAGCGGGATAGGTATTGTACCATAGGAATCCTATCAGTGCGCCCACAAAGGCCGCCATGAATACCGCTATTTCGCCTGTGCCCGGCAGATACATTATGTTGAGGTAATTGGCATTGATTATATTGCCGCCCAAGTATGCCAGCACGCCGAGTGCGACACCTACAATGGCAGACGTGCCCGAAGAAAGCCCGTCAAGGCCGTCGGTAAGGTTGGTGCCGTTGGAGCATGCCAGAATTACCAATATTATCATTATTACATACATCCCCCACGAAAAATACATTCCCAGCTGTCCGCGGAAGGGGGACAGCCATGAATAGTCGAATTCGTTTTCTTTTATGAAGGGTATGGTCGTAATGAGCTGCTTTGGACCGTCCCCCCAGATTTTTTCAGAGAAGCAGAAAATGAGGGCTATGCCGAGCGCCAGCATGAATTGGAGTATGAGCTTGATTTTTGCGCTCATTCCTTCTTTTTTGCCCTTGAAAACTTTGATATAGTCGTCGATAAAGCCGATTCCTCCGCACCAGAGAGTGGTGAGTATAAGCAGCTGCACGTAGATATTGCTTAAGTCGCAAACCAAAAGCACGCTCACCATCAAAGAAAGAATTATAATCACTCCGCCCATAGTGGGGGTGCCTTTTTTTTGCATCTGCCCCTCCAAGCCGAGGTCGCGTATGCTTTCTCCGATTTGGGCTTTTTGCAGACGCCTTATTATTTTTCCTCCTGCGAAAAAGGCAATCAGCATGCTGATTACGATAGCAAGGATAGCCCTGAAAGACAGATACCCCATTAGGCCCTGTCCGGGTATGTCGCATTCTTTTAGATAATTGAAAAGATGGTAAATCATAATTCTTTATTCACTATTTCGCGTTCATCAAAAGGATATTTGGTTCTTCCTATAATCTGATAATTTTCGTGCCCTTTGCCTGCTAAAAGGATGGTGGAGGAGTCGGGGGCGAAGTTGATTGCCGCCTTTATGGCCTCGTCACGTTTTGTAATGCGAACTACATTGCGGGCGCTCCCGAAGCCTGTCATGATTTCGTCTATTATGGCATCAGGGTTTTCCGTGCGGGGATTGTCAGAAGTCACAATCACCTTGTCAGCCAACTTTTCGGCTACTGCGGCCATTTCGGGCCGTTTGCTGCGGTCGCGGTCGCCTCCGCATCCGAAAAGGCAAATGAGAGTGCGTTTCGGGTCCACATCCCGAAGAGTCGACAGCACATTTTCGAGGGCATCCGGAGTGTGGGCGTAATCTATTACAACGGCAAGGTCTCTGCGCCCTCTCAACACTTCTAACCTGCCTGCGGCGGATTGGAGTTTGCTCAGGCTCAGGAGCGCTTCTTCTTTCGGGATGCCTAAGGCTAAGGCGGCCGTATAGCAGGCCAGCAGATTATAGGCATTGTGACGGCCGATTAATCTCGTCCAGATTTCCGTGCCGTCGATTTTGAGGAGCATCCCCTCAAAGTTTTCTTCCAGCACCTTGCAACTATGGTCTGCCGCAGCCCTGCAAGAGTAGGTGATTACTTTTGCTTTGGTGTTTTGCACCATTACAGGACCGTTCTTGTCATCTATATTTATAATTGCGTATGCATCTTTCCCTAAATTATCGAAGAGCATCTTTTTGCAACGGAGGTATTCCGCAAAACTCTTGTGATAGTCGAGATGGTCGTGGGTGAGATTGGAGAAGATGGCTTCGGCAAACTCCAAACCCGCAACTCTTTCCTGCTCAAGGCCTATGCTGCTCACTTCCATAAAGCAATACTGACATCCGGCGCTTACCATTTCGGCAAGAAGGGCATTTGTGGTGATGGGGTCGGAGGTGGTATTGGCGGTTTCGCTGCGCTTGGAACCCACATAATTGGCGATTGTGCTCAGCAGGCCGCATTCGTAGCCTAAGTCTCTGAACAGATTATATAAAAGCGTTGCAGTTGTGGTTTTCCCATTGGTGCCGGTTATTCCCACAAGAAAGAGCCTGCGGCTGGGATGACCGTAGAAATTATCGGCGCAGAGGGCGAGGTCTTTGCGCGAAACGGAGGCAACTGCCGCTGCACCGTTTGCAATGGCATCTTCAATAAAATCGTGTCCGTCCCTGTCGCAGCCTTTCACTGCCAGGAAGAGGTTTCCGCGTTTTATTCTACGCGAATCGCTGCAGATGCCGCTTATCGTTGTATCTGCCCTGCCGTGCAGGATGACCGCCTGCGTGCCGTGTATAATGTCGCCAAGTATCATCTTAATTCTATGCTTATTATTGAACCTTTTCTTGCAGTTTCTTTTGCATTGGGAGATTGCCTGAAAACATGTCCGTGGCCGCTGTAAACGCAGACGAAGCCGGAGTTTTCCGCTAAATACAGGGCGTCTTTGAGGCCCAAGCCTTTTAGGGAGGGAACTTCTATCTTGCTTCCGCTATCATCGACAGGGAGTTCGTAACCGGCTGCCATCTTTGGTACGGAAGCTGTCTTTTTCAGGCTCCCTTGCCAGTAGGGCCGGGTGTCCACCATGTAATCCACCACCTCGCGTACAGTCGCGGCAGGTATGCCGCCGCCTTGGTATTGATTTTTGGTCGGTTTGGAATATACACAGCAGACTATGCTGTATTGAGGGTCTTCGGCGGGGAAGAAGCCAACGAATATGCCTTGATATTTACGCTTTCCATCGGCATCTTGATATTTTCCGTTCGAGAAAGTACCGAAGGAGGTGCCGGTTTTGCCTGCAACGGTACATTTTGCATTTTTAAGACGCCTTGCCGTTCCCTCTTCTGTTACTGCTCTCAGGGCCCTGGTTATCGTGTCAGCGGCCGCTCTTGAGCAAATGCTTGCGTTCAGTATGCCCCGCCCGCGCTTTTCATCTATCCTCCCATTGCTTTCTATGCTTTCCACTAAATACGGTTTCATCATTTTTCCTTTGCCTGCAATGGCATTATAAAAGGTAAGTATATGCAGAGGAGTTTCTTCGGTGGAGTAGCCGAATCCTACGCTGCCGAGAGTGGTGGCATTAAGTTCGCGCCCCTTGGGTACTTTAGGGATGGTAGGTGTTGCAAGGCCTTCCAGGTCAAAATCAAATTTGTCGCCCAATCCGTAGGAATAGATTTTTTCTATAAAATGACGGGTGCGTTTTTTATAATTGTTTACTGCGAGACTCGATAAAACATAATTGCTGGAAATTTTAAAACCATCGTAAATGCTTATCTCATTTGTTTTATAATCACGTTCCCAGTCGGCAATATGAACATCTTGCTTTAAGCTCGTACCCTGTACCCATCCGTGATTTGTGGGCATTGTTTCGTCCAGACTCTTTATATAGCCGTCATCCAGACAGCTGAGAAGTGTAACGGTTTTGAATACCGAACCGGGCTCAGCTTTGCGGCCTATGGCGTGATTTGTGATTTCTTCAAAAGAATTTTCGCGGGAAGGGTCTCTCTGCAGATTCACCATCGCACGTATTGCTCCGCTCTTTACATCCATCAGAACCAGGCAGGCGCCTTCTATGTCCTCCAGCGAGTCGATTTGACGTCTGAGCGCCTTGTCTGCAATATATTGCAGATCTATATTGATGGTAGTGCGAAGGTCCCGGCCGTCCAAAGCCTTTACATAGGCGCTGTCGAAGTCGCGCACAATGCCGTAGTCGGCTTTGCGAAGACACTCTCTGCCGTCAGTGCCATGCAGCACCGCATCGAATTTTCCCTCGAGCCCTATGTGGGTGTTGGCTACATCTGAGGAATTATCGCGCACGAAGCCTATTGTCCTGCGTGCAAGCCGGCCATAGGGATATTTGCGCACATAATGCTGGCTGATTATAAGACCTCCTTTATTAGGGCTCTCATTAAAGAGCGGCAGCTCCCGCAATTTTTTGACGGTGGTCATATCCACCTTGCGGGCAATCGGCAGATATTTCTTGCCGCTCAACCTGCCGGACCTTATCATATAATAATATTGTTCTCCCGATTTGCCCTGCAGGATTTCAGCAAGCCCGTCGCACATCCGCCTTGCTTTTCCAAGCCATTCCGCTTCACACTTGCGCGCTTCATTCCGGTCACCCAGCTTTGCAAATTCTTCTTTTCGCACGGTACAGTCCATATGAATATCATATACCGGATAAGACATGGCGAGAAGCCGCCCCTCACAGTCTATAATGTTGCCCCTTATTGGTTCCAATTTGCGGGAAACCCTTTTAGGAGTGATAGCAATTTCCATGACGGGATCAGGCTTGAAAAACCATTGGATATAGACCAACTTGCCAATTATGAGCAGAGAGGCAAGGAGCAGCACTACATACAGTCCGCTCAATATGCTTGCTATGGTATCTCTTTGCTTCATTTCTTAAGTACGATTGCGCTCTTTGCAGGCTCTTTAAGAGCCGAGCCCATTATCTCCAATGTTTCTTCCACCGTGGCTCTTCTGCTCTTGTCCGCCACCTCGAAGGTTTTGTCTGAGCAGATTATTTCCAGCTCTTTTATTGTTTTTTTATTCTCCTCTACTTTATTGAGGGAATTTTCGGTCCCTAAACTTATAAGTATCAGCATGGCCATCAGAAAAAACACATATACTATATGTACAAAGTACTTGTCTATTTTCAGGCGCAGCAGGAAGCGTCCCTGGAGTATTGCCAGAAAGCTGTTCTTCAGGAAAATTCCTATATCGGAGAACTTCCATTTGCGTGCGCTTGTGTTTTCGTTCATATTTTTTCTGCCGCCCTGAGTTTTGCGCTTCGGGCGCGGGTATTGGTTTCTATTTCTGTTTCGCAGGGAAAAACCGCTTTGCGGGTTAGAGGATTGAGCCTTTCCCTCATAAAGTGTTTTACCATTCTGTCCTCGAGCGAATGATAACTGATTACAACAAGTCTTCCGCCCTTTTTAAGCGAGGCAAGCGCTCCCTCTAAGAATTTTTCCAATGAGCGCATCTCTCCGTTCACCTCTATTCTCAAAGCCTGATAGATTTTGGCGAGGAGTTTATGTTTTGCGAAAGATGGCAGGGCCGGTGCAATGGCATTGTTCAGGTCGTCAGTTGTAAGGAGCGCCGCATTTTTGCGGGCAGATATTATAAGCTGCGCCACATTGCGGGCATTTGTAACCTCACCGTATAACCTGAGAATTTTTTCCAACTCGTCTTGCGTATATGAATTGACAATGTCAGCTGCAGTAACCGAGCCCTGCGCATTCATTCGCATATCCAATGCTGCGCTGAATCGGAAAGAGAAGCCTCTTTGTGCGGTATCGAATTGATGCGACGACACTCCCAAGTCTGCAAGAATGCCGTCCAAACCTTCCGGAGCAAGCAGAAGGGTGTAATTATGTATAAATCTGAAGTTGTTGTGTATAAAGCTGAAGCGATTATCGGCAGGGGCATTTGCCTTGGCGTCGATGTCGCGGTCAAAGCCAAGCAGACGCCCGTCAGGAGAGAGTCTTTTGAGGATTTCTGCGCTATGGCCACCGCCTCCGAAAGTAACATCGGCATAAGTGCCCGAGGGGTTGCCGATAAGAAAATCAATGCTTTCGCTAAGCAGAACAGGATTGTGGTATTCACTCATAGCCCTCTCTTATTTACTTTGAGAGAGGCTTTCCGCTATGGCTATGAATTCTTCGTGAGAGATTTGACTGCGCTCGAACTCTTCCTTTGCCCAAATCTCAATCTTGAACACATTGCCGGAGAAAACCACTTCTTTGGTTGCACCGATGTAGTCGAGGAGTTCGCGGGGAATACTTATGCGGCCGAGCTTTGAATCCGGCTCAACCACATAATTGCCGCTTGTGTAATAGCTCCAGAAACTTACGTGTTTTGGATTAAGGAAGTCGAGTCGGGACTTCATGGCTTCGGTCTGGGAGGTCCACTCTTGATAGCTGAGCATTTCCAGACATTTGCGGAAGATGTCCTTTTTAACTACAAACCTCATGTCTCCGCCAGGGGGCATAAGCCCCTTGAGCGGTGCCGGGAACACCAATCTGCCCTTTTCGTCGAGACGTGATGAGTATTTGCCGATAAATGAGGTCATAATTCATATACGCAAGTGGTGCAAATATACTCAAATTTTTCCACTTTCTTCCAATGTCTTCCAAATTTTTCCACAAAGTTATTAACAATTTAAATGTTTTATGGGATTGCTTCTAAAAGAATATAGCCATATTGCACCCGCTATGACAATACACGAATTGAGTGAAGGGGAACGTCCCCGCGAAAAAATGCTGTCTCACGGAGCTTTTGCCCTGAGCAATGGAGAATTATTGGCTGTACTGCTCAGAAGCGGGCGCAAAGGGGAGAGCGTGCTGGAAATGGCTCAAAGTCTGCTCGCCAGAGTGGGAGGCCAGCTGAAAAGGCTGTTTGCCATGAGTGTTCACGAACTTTCGGGGATTCCCGGAATAGGGCCGGGTAAGGCATGCTCAGTGCTGGCTGCCGCCGAGCTGGGCCGCCGCTTTATGATGGAGGATTCCGGTTTGGAGAAAAAACCGCTCATCAGCGCCCGGATGATATATGAATTAATGCTTCCTCATCTAAAAGGCATAGACAAGGAGGAGTGCTGGGCGCTTTATCTTAATACTGCCTGCTACTTGATTGATAAAGAGAGACTTACGCTCGGAACAGGAACCTCCACCGCCTTTGATTCAAGGGATATACTTAAAGGGGCGCTGGACAGAAGGGCTTATGCCGTGGTTTTGGTGCATAATCACCCTTCGGGAAATCCCAGTCCCAGCAATTCCGACCAGCTTATGACAAAAAAATTGCGCAAGGCCTGCGATAAATTGAGTGTAAGCCTGCTCGACCACGTAATTGTGGCGGATGACAGTTTTTATTCTTTCAATGAAGACAGGACGTACAGCAGATAGACTTTTACAGCTGCTTGCGGAAGGCTCTTTCAATGGGCATCGCTCCTGACGCTTTTACAGAAGGCGCTGACTTTTACAGCTGCTTGCGCCAGCGGGCGAGGGGAATGCCCAACTGGCTGCGGTATTTGGCTATGGTGCGGCGCGCCACCTTGTAACCCCGCTTGCTCATTTCCCCAACAAGCTGCTCATCGGTGAGCGGCTTCTTTTTATCTTCCGCATCCACGCATTCCTGAAGGGCTTTTTTGAGCTCACGGGTGGACACCTCCTCGCCTTCTTTGTTTTCCATTCCCTCAGAGAAGAAATATTTGAGAGGGAAGATGCCGAAGTGGGTTTCGATATACTTGCTGTTCACAACTCGGGATATGGTGCTTATGTCAAAGCCCGTCATTTCGGCAATATCTTTAAGCACCATGGGCCTGAGATTGCGTTCATCTCCGTCAAAGAAATAATCGTGCTGGTATTCGAGAATGGCCTGCATGGTTTTTTGAAGAGTGTTCTGGCGTTGTTTGAGCGCTTCTACAAACCATTTTGCGGAATCGATTTTTTGTTTCACAAAGCTTGCCGCCTCTTTTTCCGCTTTGTCGCTGCTCCCTTTGGCGGTATTGAGGAGTTTTGCATATTTGCTGTTCACGCGGATTTCCGGAATGCGGAAACGGGGCATTTTGAAAGACAATTCGCCGTTTTCTATTACAAGAACGAAGTCCGGCACTATCTGCTGGGCCTGGTCGGAATAGGAATCGTCAAGCTGTCCTCCCGGCGAGGGGTTGAGACGGACGATTTTGGCGATGGCTCTCTTCAGCTGATCTTTATCTATACCGAGTCTTGACACGATTTTTTGGAAATGCCTGTTGGAAAATTCCGTGAACATCTCCTCTAAAATCCTTATTGCACATTTTACATCGGCATTTTGTTCTTTTGTCCGCAGTTGCAGCAGCAGGCATTCCCTCAGGTCTCTCGCTCCCACCCCCGCAGGCTCAAACTCCTGGATTATCCCCAACACTTCTTCCACCTCTTCTGCGGTGGTTTCAAGACCGGCTCTGAAAGCAAGGTCATCCACAAGAGATTCTATATCTCTGCGGAGGTATCCGTCAGAATCGAGGCTGCCTATGATGAATTCCCCTATCTGCCTTTCCCGTTTATCCAAATTCTTATAGCCGAGCTGATTGCTGAGGTTTTGGGTGAAGCTTTCCTTGACAGAGAAGGTGTTGTATTCGGGACGCGGGTCTTTGCCCCAATTATTTACACGAAGGCGGTATTGCGGTGTGTCATCCTCCTCTTTGATTTCATCCAGGGAAACATCTTTTGCACCTTCGTCTTCGGAAGATTCGCGCTCGGGATGGGGATCATCGTCCAGCACAGGATTCTCTTCCAATTCGCTGCGGATTTTTTGCTCAAGTTCCTGTACAGGCAATTCAATCAGCTTGATTGTCTGTATCTGCAGAGGCGAAAGCCGTTGCGTTTGCTTTATTTCCAGGACTTGCTTGGGCATCTTAATGTTTTATAGGACGAAGATATCTGATGGTATCCACTTTGAAAGCGGCCGTGTTTTCCAAAGCCGGAAAACGGAAATTCTCGCGCACTATGAATGCTGTAGGAAAATCTTTGCGTATATGTTGCAGAGCCTGCAGAGCTTCGGAGCGGTTGCGATAGTCGCCCACGGTCACCTTGAAATAGGGGCTGGTAAAACTTCGGTAGGCCGCAATCCCGGGATTCTTCACCTTGAAACGGTAGAGCGCCGCCTCGCTGTCTGAGCGTGCAGTCTGGCTGTTGTCGAAAAAGATTCTTATTCGATAGCCGCTCAACTCCTGCGTGGCATTGCCCCTGACTTTCATTTCTACGGCGTTGCGTATGGATGCGCTTTGAATTATCCGCACATTATCCGGCAGAATGGAGAAAATGTTTTGCCCATCGAGGGTGGAGTCCACAATCGCGAGGGGAGTGAAGATTAGAGAATCCGCATATTCATATCCCGCGGGAGGTATTTGAGCTTTCAGGGTGAGAGCTGCAAAGAGCAGCATAAAGCCAAGTACGCACTTTTTCATTCTTCTTGCTTTTTTAATAGTCTGCTTAGAGGTACCTTATATTCCAAATCCTTGCCAATCCCTGCAATGGTAGCTCGGGCATTCAGTTTTACTATATATTCATCAGGCTTGAAATTCCGTGCCATAATGGCGAGCTGGAACCAGCTGATGTCAGGATCTATGCTTCCGGTTACGGGGATTTTATATTCCCTGCTGCTTCTGCCGTCAACTGCCACATTTTCGGAGGATGCGCGGATTATGGCAATGCTGTCCTTCATTATATCGGCCTTGAGATTCATAATATTGAAAGAGGGTGCAGGATTATCGATGCCTAAGCAGATAAGAGCATCGAAGCTTTTCAGCCCCGTGGGTATTATAGACTCCAACGAAGCGGAAGTTATTTTGATTCGCTTGAATTTATTGACGCAGCCGCTAAGGCAAAGCGTGCCGGCAATCAGCATCAAAATTATCTTGAAACCTCTTTTCATACAACCCACAAATATACTAAAAATCTCTATCTTTGCAGTTCATGAAAAAGGTATATATCGAAACATACGGTTGCCAGATGAATGTGAGCGATACCGAATTGGTATTTTCCATTTTAGGTAAAGAGGCTTATGAGCGTACGGAAGATATTTTCGAAGCGGATGTAATAATGGCAAATACCTGCTCCGTCCGTGATAATGCCGAGCAGAGGATTTGGGGTAGAATCGAACAATTCCAGACTCATAAAAAGGGGCGGCCGGAACTCGTAATCGGTATTTTGGGCTGTATGGCGGGAAGGCTTAAAGATGCTTTGTTGGAGAGCGGGAAGGTGGATTTGGTGGTGGGACCGGATGCCTACCGCACGCTTCCTGCGCTGCTTGAGGCGGTCCGAAAGGGGAGGCCGCAGATGAATGTGGAGCTATCTCGCGAGGAAACCTATGCCGATATTTCCCCTATGAGGATAGATAAAAACGGAGTATCCGCATTTATCAGCATAATGCGCGGCTGCAATAATGTCTGCTCCTATTGCGTGGTGCCCTATACCCGCGGGGTGGAAAGGAGCCGCGACTTCCGCAGCATAGTCCGCGAAGCCTGCGACTGCTTTGCGAGCGGATATAAAGAGGTGACATTGCTCGGGCAGAATGTGGATTCTTATCTGTATGAAGATGTGAATTTTGCAAGGCTCCTCGCCATGGTGGCGGAAATCTCACCGCAGCTCAGAGTGCGTTTCTCCACCTCCCATCCCAAAGACATCTCCGATGAATTGATAGAAACCATGGCTTCCAAGCCCAATATTTGCCGTCATATACATCTGCCTGTACAAAGCGGTAATGACAGGATTTTGGAAAAGATGCGCCGCCGCTACAATCGCGATTGGTATTTAGGACGGGTAGCAAAAATACGGGAGCTGATGCCGGACTGCGGCATAAGCACCGATGCCATAGTGGGTTTCTGCTCCGAAACCGAAGAGGAATTCCGCGATACGCTTTCTCTTTTCGAAGAGGTGGGCTATGATAATGCCTTTATGTTTTATTATTCCGAGCGTCCCGGCACTCTCGCCCATAGAAACTATCCCGACGATGTGCCGCAGGAAGTAAAAATGCGCCGTCTGAATAAACTCATCCGTTTGCAGAACAGGCTTTCGCTGGAAAGCAACCGGCGTGATTTGGGCCGTGAATTCGAGGTGCTGGCGGAAGGTCCGTCCAAAAAAGACAAAAACGAACTCTGCGGCCGCACGAGCTCCAATAAAATGTGCGTTTGGCCGGACACCATACACAAAGCAGGCGATTACGTGCGTGTACGCGCAACCAACTGCACTCAAGCTACTTTGCTTTGTGAATTGGTGAAGTGATTTACTGAACGAAGGCTACAATTTCCCCCTTTGCCACATTCTTGCCCTGCTTGCCGGTAACAGCCACTATGCGGCCGTCTATGGCTGAAATTATTTCCTCCCTGCCATAATAGGTTTGTACATAGCCGATTGCCTTACCGGCTTTTACGGCAGTGCCAACAACAGGCGCCTTGGACTCGTCATCAAGGTCGATTTCCCATAACAGCTGCCCCTTTACGCTGACTTGAACAGGGACGGCCTTAGGATATTTTTGAGTGTATTCCTCTATCGAAAACTCGGGCATTTCCACAACCGGCCGCTTTATCACAATAGGGGCTCCCGCCTTGGCGCGGAGTTCCTCAAGTTCGGCATTGAAGCGCTCTTTGGCTATGCCGCTCTTGTAGTCGCGGTATTGACGCTCGTGCATGGCAAGCTGGAAGAGTTCTTCATCATCCTGACCGCAATCCCAGCCTTCTTCTTTCATCATTTGACGGAACTTGGGAAGCTCATCAGGATACATGTCCTGCGGATTGCCGGTATAGAATTCGAAGTTATTTTCTTTTGCCTTTTCTATGATTTCAGGAGCAAGAGGACCGGGGAGTTTGCCGCTTTTGCCCAAAATCATTCCCCATGTGTCCTTGTCTATGGTTGTCCAGCGCTCTTTGCCCTGAATCACACTTAACAGGTTCATAAGCGCCGTATTCTTGACATATTGGCTGAAGGGGGTTACAAGAGGCGGATAACCGAGCTTCGGCCAAACGTATTGCACCTCATCAAAGAGCTTTACCATAAGGGTATCCAATGTCATTTTATCCCTGCCCGCTGTCTTTCCGGCTCCATTTATTGCGCCAAGAAATGGTCTTAGGTCCGCCATCATGCTGCCCATCATGCCTCCCGGCAGGCCGCAGCCTACAAGCAGCGATGTCATTGCCTTGTTCTGCGGATCTATCCAATAACCTAAGAAGTCGTCTATGAATTCCTGCGTAAGCTTGCGGACCTCCATATAGGCATCCATATTCAGGTCTTTAACCAAAAAGCCGTCTGCCCTAAGCATCTCTCTTATGGTGATAATGTCCGGATGAACTTTTCCCCAACTGAGCGGTTCCACTGCAACATCAATATAGTCGGCGCCTGCTCGGGCTACTTCCAGCATGCTTGCGGGAGAGAAACCCGGCCCTGAGTGGCCGTGATATTGAATTATTATATGGGGATATTTCTTTTTAATCTCGCGGGTAAGTTTCCCCAAAGAACTTGGACGGCCTACTCCCGCCATATCTTTAAGGCAAATCTCATCGGCCCCATACTCTACCAAATGGTCCACCACATCCATATAATAGGCCACCGTGTGCACCGGAGAACTGGTAATCGAGAGCGCCGCCTGAGAAATCATGCCCCACTTTTTGGCATATTCCACGCTGAGCTTTAAATTGCGGTGGTCGTTGAGGCCGCAAAAGCTTCGGGCTATATCCACGCCCTGTGCTTTTTTTACCTTGAACATCAGCTCGCGCACATCTGCAGGAACAGGATTCATGCGTATTGCGTTGAGACCTCTTTCGAGCATATGTGTTTGGATGCCTGCCTTATTGAAGGGTGCGGTCCATTTGCGTACAGCAATATTGGGATTTTCACCGTAGAGCAGATTCACCTGTTCAAAGGCTCCTCCGTTGGTTTCAACCCTGTCGAAGCAGCCCATATCAATGATGGCCGGAGCCACCTTTTTAAGCTGGTCCACCCTCGGCTGGTATTTGCCGGAGGACTGCCACATATCCCTGTATATTAAGGAAAATCTTATTTCTCGTGCCATAGTCTGCAAAGATACACAAATTTTATCTTGTGAAGACAAAATAATTTTGTACCTTTGTATCCCCAAAACACGGTGCAATTAGCTCAGTTGGTAGAGCCCTGGATTGTGGTTCCAGTTGTCGTGGGTTCGAGCCCCATATTGCACCCCAAAGTTAATGGCGGGAACAGCAAGGCGCTGCTCCCGTTTTTTGTATATACGGGCATTCCCGAAAACTTACTATATTTACGAAAATTTACATATTGCTTTTTGCAGCATTAAACTGACTTCAAGCATCTTTAGTTAAATGAAAAAAACAATATTTATCTTCCTCCTGCTGGCCTCTTCAGGCCTGTATGCAAGGGCTCAAGAATTGAAACATACAAAGGGCATATCGTTTAATGTAGGCGTTTCATCCACTTTGGGCCTGTATTATCAAGATCATTATCAGCATTATTCAAGCAGCGACCCTTATTCTCTGAGCGGTATCTATGAGCCCACTTACGAAATAAGTTCGACAGAGTATCCCGTTTTTTCATTATCCGGAGAATACATTGTCAATAAATGGCTTGGAGTAGGCGTGGATATGACTTACAGCACATTAAGCGTAGAGAAGCTTTCCGGAGTAAGCCGTATGAATATAGGTGAAATCAGCGTTAAGGGAATATATCTGATGCCTTCCGTTCGCGGCTACTGGGTGAACAAAGAGCGTTTCAAGTTGTATTCCGGCCTTTATACGGGCGCTATGGTAATGTTTGCAAAAGAGCTCGAAAACTCTTCCCCTAAATTGAATTTTTCCATAGAGGTGCTTCCGATAGGAATGCGCTTCAGCATTGCAGGTAATGGGAAATTTTATGGGGTGGTTGAAAATTTGGTAGGCTCGCGCATGCTTGGCTGTCGTGTGGGCCTTGGTATGGGTTTTTAAATTCTGAAGAAAATGAAAAAAACAATATTCTTATTTTTTGCTATTCTCGGCCTTAGCGGCTGCGCCAAATATTTCAGCGACAGCGAATGGTCGGGCACCTACGATTATGGCGAAAACGCCGGCCGCAGCTATATGCTGACCGTTGCCAATAATGTTATAGTGGACAATCTCAAACAGATGGAAATAGCCCTCTTTATAAATGCCAACTCCTCGGGTACAAGCGGGCGTTTCTCTTCTACCGGAGATGTTTGGACAGCCGGTTCCGTATGGACCGTGATTGAAGAGGATACTTATCTTTCGGGACTTAAAATAGTAAAAGAGGCAGAGGACAGCACATGGACGCTCAGCCGCAAAGGCAAATATCCTTTCGGCTATTCTTACCGTTATAATTATTATGATTATTATAGCGGAACAAGGCCGTCCAACTATTTCGATACCGAATACGAAATGGAGATTCGCATGCTGCCGGACCATTCGGATTACAAGCCTGCAGATCACTATCCATGGAGGGTCAAGTTGACAACATTCTCGCGTACGGAAGATAAAGGCTACAGTTCTTCTTTATACACGGGCGCAAATCATTTGGATTATAAGGGCGGCACCTTGGGAGGCTGGGACCAATGTCACGGCGTACTTTTTATGGAAGTCTACAAGGATAAAAAAATAATAGACAAAGCCCGTCTTCAGTTGGAAGGCAGCCAGGGCAGCGGCAGTTATATCCGCAATCTGTAATTATTGTTCCGTATAAGGGAATAAGCGAATCCGCTTCCTAAAAGGGAGCGGATTATAGTTTTGTACCGTAGGCAAGGTCGCCTGCATCGCCGAGTCCGGGCACAATATAAGAGTGGCTCGTCAGCTCCTCATCTATGGCGGCGGTCCAAAGCGTTACATTTTTGGGCATACTCTTTTTAAGGGTTTCAACTGCATAAACGCTGGAGATGGGGCATACCAGATGAGTATACTCGGGCTCGCCGCCATCTGCAACCAATCTTTCAAAAGCCAATATCACCGAAGAGCCTGTGGCCACCATGGTATCAGACAGAACAAGCTGCTTGCCTTCCAATAAGGGGGTGGTGCAATACTCAGTGTTTACATGGAATTGATCGCCTTCATCGTATTTGCGGTAGGCGGCTACGAAAGCATTTTCCGCTCCGTCAAAATATGAAAGCAAGCCGTCGTGCAGGGGAATGCCTGCCCGCAGGATGGTTGCTATCACCATTTTGGAATTGCAAAGCTGCATATGGGCGGTGGCTAAGGGGGTAACCACATCTTTGGGAGCATAGCTTAGAGTCTTGCTGATTTCATAAGCAAAGACTTGACCCGTCCTACGCAGATTGGCACGGAAGAGAAAATCGTTTTTTTGGATGACTTTGTCGCGCATTTGCGCTACGAAACTGTTGAGAACCGAATTGTTCTCGCCTAGGTTGATTATTTTCATGGATTTCGAATTCTATTCGAAAGACAAAGATAAGAAAAATTTCGGAATTTCTAACGCGATTCTCCGCGTTTATGGCAAACTACCTGCACATCTATGTCTTCTACGGTGTAGCCGCGGAAGCGGTGCTTTTTGAGTGTAGCGTTTATGGCATCACGTGTGGCGCCGTCCGGAAGATTCTTGTAGACTCCGTTTTTGCGGTCGTAAAGATGTGCGTGCGAGAAGTTGCAAACGTCGAAATAGCGCTTGCTGTCAGCGCTCAGACGATAGGCATAAATGCCTGCAACGGCCATTTGTTGAAGCACATTGTAAATCGAAGAAACCGAAGCCGCCGCATCGTTGTTTGCCTTAAGCCATTCGGCCACCTGTTCGGCGGTGGCATGTTCCAAGTCCATCATGGCCCTGTGCACGGCCATACGGGTTTCCGTTATACGGAAGCCGCGGCTTTTCAGCATCGAGCGGAATTTTTCCTCATTTGGTATGGTCTTTGCCCTCCTCATAAGCTGCAAATATCAGTAAATTTTAATATCTTTGCAACTCTTATGAAAGTGCTTAAAATTATTATTATAGCTCTTGTGATGCTCTCCCTTGCAGCCTGCAAGTCGCAGTACGAGGTTGTAAAGGAAGGCAGCGATGTAAATGCAAAATATGCTTTGGCATTCGAGTGCTTCAACAACGGGAAATATTCCAAGGCGGCCGAACTTTTCGAAAATATGTCGGTTCTCACCAATGGTACTGAGCGGGATGACACGGTTCTGTATTATTGGGGGCTCAGCAATTACCGCGCGCAAGACTATATTACTGCAGAAACCAATTTCGAAAACTTTCTTAATAAATTCCCTCGAAGCGGTTTTGCCGAAAGTGCGCATTTCCTTCGCACGGATTGCCTTTACAATGCCACTTATCGCTGGGAGCTCGACCAAACCCCGACCTATACCGCCATTGCGGCGCTTCACGAATACAGGCGCAATTATCCCGGCACCGTGCATGCTGCCGCCTGTGCCCGCATGTTGGACGATCTCAATGAAAGATTGGACCGCAAGGCTTACGAAAACGCAAAAATTTATTATACCATGGAGGATTACAGGGCTGCGCGCGTAGCCCTTAAGAATGTATTAAAGGACGATGCCGACAACATTTATCGCGAAGACGTACTTTATTATACCGCCATGGCCTCTTATAAATATGCAGACCTCTCTGTTCCATCCAAGCAGCGAGAGCGTTTTTTAGTATTCGAGGACGATTATTATAATTTCATAGGCGAATATCCGGAAAGCAAGTATCGCAAGGAGCTTGACAGCCTTCATAAAAAGATAAAACAAAAATAATGAAACTTTCCGTAGCGTTAAGCTCGTAGTATATATATCATGGATATTAGAAAAGTACCAACCACCACTGTTACCCGCGATGTCAAGGAACTCGCGAAGCCTACGGACAATCTTTACGAAACCGTAGTGATAATCTCGAAGAGAGCCAATCAGATAGCATTGGCGGAAAAGAAGGAACTCAATAGAAAGCTTGAAGAATTCCGCAACGAACGGGACACCAAAGACGAGGTGTTCGAGAATAAAGAGCAAATCGAAATCAGCAAGTATTACGAGCGCCAGCCCAAGCCCGGCCTCATCGCCACTGAAGAATTCAGAAATGGCGAACTTTATTATAAGAAGGCTAGCAGTGAGGATATCATAAAGTAGCGTTCCTTGCTCCGCTCGCTACACATAAGTAATTACGTGCTTATAGACTCTTTGGATGTGTCTTTTCCAGAGGGTCTTGCCATTATTACCGGTCAGACCGGAGCGGGCAAAAGTATTCTTTTGGGCGCTCTCAGCTTGCTCACAGGAGCCAAGGGCGATGCCTCTTTAGTATCGTCCGGAGCGGAAAGCTGTATAGTAGAAGGGGAGTTTGAGAATGCTGATGAGTCGCTTAAGTCTCTTTTGGAAGAAAACGAGGTGGAGTGGGTGGAAGACGGCAGTCTGATAATCCGAAGGATTCTTTATTCTACCGGCCGTTCCCGTTCTTTCGTAAATGATTGCCCTGTGAATCTGCCCGTGCTGGCAAAATGCGCCGAGCTTTTGATAGATATTCATTCCCAACACAACAAACTCATACTCTCCGACAAGCGCTATCAGCTGAGAGTTCTCGACCTTTTTGCCGGGAATTCGGAGCATTTGCGCAAATGCGGCGAATTGTGGCGTGAATTGCAGGATTTGCGCTCCCGCAAGTCCAAAGCAGAAAAAGAACTTGAGAGTTTGAAGAGGGACTTCGACTATAATCAGGCTCAGTTTGTCCAGCTTGACAGCGCAAAATTGAGGGATGGGGAGATGGAGGAGTTGGATGAAGAACAAAAACGCCTGTCCAATGCCGATGAAATAAAATCTTCGCTTGTAACAGCCCTTGCCTTATTCGAATCGGGGGAGGAGCAGACTTTGGACGGTGCGCTCAGGGAAGCATCGAGGCTTCTTGATAAGATAAGCGCATTTGTTCCGAGTCTGAAAGAACTTTCGGAGCGTATAGAATCTTCAAGGATAGAATTGGGGGATGTCCGCGACACAATAGAAAGAGAAGCCGAAAAGGTGGATGTATCGGGGGATAGATTAGAGCAGGTGGAGGAGCGCATGGGGCTTATTTATTCGCTTTTTCAAAAATTCGGCTGCCGCACCGAGGCAGAGCTGATTTCCAAACGCGAAGAGTATTCCGCACGGCTTTTCGACTCCTCAGTCCTCGAAAACGAGCTGGAAGAATTGAATGCCGGAATCGCAGAATGCTCTTCAGCATATTCCAAGGTGAGCAAAGAACTTCATGATTCCCGCTCGGAGACAGCCCCTAAGCTTGCAGAGGCCATATTGTCGAGTCTGAAATTCCTCGAACTCGAGCGTGCCGTATTCGAGGTGCAGGTGATAGCAGTGGATGGCGGTCCTACGGGAGCGGATTCCGTGCTTTTCGCCTTCTCTGCCACAGGAAAAAATCCCGTAGATGTGGCCAAATGCGCCAGCGGCGGTGAGATTTCCCGCATAATGCTGAGTCTCAAAGCCCAGATGGCCCGCTTTACAGGCATGCCCACAATGATTTTCGATGAAATTGACACCGGTGTTTCGGGCAGCGCCGCCGATGCTATGGGGCGTATGATTTGCGATATGGGAAGCAATATGCAGGTTTTGGCAATAACCCATCTTCCTCAGGTGGCGGCAAAGGGCGATGCCCACTTTGTCGTGGAAAAATTTCAGGACACTACGGGAATACGCCGTGTGGAAGGGGAGGAGCGTATAATGGAAATCGCCCGCCTGCTTTCCGGCGAGCGGATTATTCCTGAGGCGGTAGCCAACGCAAAGGCTCTGTTGGGCTGATTAGGGGACTAATTTATTCTTTCAAGTTTCCCCGAACCGCTTGTAGCTCCTTTCCAGATTTTATAGGGATCTTCCAATACCACTTTGCCTCCTTCCAGGATTTGTATTGAACCTGTATATTTTATTTCGGATGAGCCGTATTGCCCGAGTTTGAGATTGAGCGTACCGCCTACTTCGGCAAGTATCGGGCATTCGCAAATCACTCCATTGAGCGTCAGTGTTGCGGCGGCTCCTTTGGGCACCATTATAGCGGCAACATTTCCTCCGGTGGATATTTGTCCTTCATCCATAATTATCTCACCCTTTTCCATATAGATGGCAGGGGAGTCAGTGCCGGTGGCGGATAGTATGCTGCTTGAGATTTTCATAGCGCTGCCTGCCTTACCTCCTGTTACGGCAAGCGCCGGAGCGAAACTTGCACCGGAAACAGAGCTGCTGCCCTTCATTACAAGCCAGCCTGTGCCTGTAACGAGCACAGCGGCATTTGAACCTCCGGCAAGCGAACTGCCGTCTCCGCTTTTTCTGATTATGCAGTCATATACATTAAGAGTGCCTGCGCTGACATAGACGGCATTCTGGTTTGACTCGCTGCTTCTTAAGGTTTCACCGATGACAGGTTCGGAGCCGTCAGTATTTTTGTAGATGCGTGAGGAGCCCTCCGGCAATATATCGCCGGTACAAGCCCATAATGAGAATGCGGCCGCAAGGATAAGGAGAAAATGTCTGCTTTTCATAAATTCTTTTTTCAATTCTACGAATATAAATATTTCTTTTGACTTTTTGTCAACTTTACCCTATGGCAGAAGTTTTGCTATATTTGCAATTGATTTGAAACTAAAGATATTATGGCGGAAGAAATAAAGAAGAAAAAAGATAATAAGTCTGAGCCTGAAAAAGGACATAAAGAAAAAAAGCCTTGCAAAGAGCAGGAACTCCAAAAAAAGGTAGATGAACTTACTGACAAATTGTCGTCAGAGCATAATGATTATCTGCGTCTGATGGCCGAATTCGAGACATTCCGCCGTCGCTCTGCAGAGGAGAGACTCGAGCTTATATCCACCGCTTCGGCAGATACCATAAAAGGAATGCTTCCTGTTTTGGATGATTGCGAGCGCGCAATGGAATTGCTGGCCAAGTCGTCGGACAAGGCGGCTCAGGAAGGTACCGCTCTCATCTATAATAAGTTGCTTGGCTACCTGAAGACCAAGGGCTTGGAGGTTATAGAAGCGAAGGGAGCTAAGTTCGATATTGATTTCCATGAGGCGGTAGCTCAGGTTCCCGCACCCTCAGAAGATCAGAAAGGCAATGTGCTGGATGTGGTGCAAACAGGATATCTGCTGTCCGGAAAAGTTCTCCGCTATGCTAAAGTAGTTGTTGGAGCATAATAGTTATGGCAGAAAAAAGAGATTATTATGAGGTCTTGGGCATTCAGAAGAGTGCTAACGAAGACGATATAAAACAGGCTTACCGCAAGGCGGCCATAAAGTGGCATCCCGATAAATGGGTGTCCGGTACCGATGCCGAGAAGAAAACCGCCGAAGAAAAGTTCAAAGAAGCTTCGGAGGCGTATTCGGTATTGAGCGACCCTCAAAAGAGGGCAAAATACGACCAATTCGGCTTTGCCGGCGTGGATCCTTCGGCTGCGCCTGATTTCAGTCAGGGTTTCGGCAATCTGAACGATATTCTGAACGACCTCTTCGGAGGAGCTTTCGGCTTTGGCGGAGACTCTTTCGGTGGTTTTGAATCGTTCTTCGGAGGCGGTTCCAGGCAGCAGGGTGCAAGGGTTCTTCGAGGCCGCGACATCCGCACAAGGGTATCGCTCATCTTGGAAGAAATAGCAAGCGGCTGTACAAAAGAAGTCACTATAGAGCGCAACCGTCCCTGCCCCAAATGCAATGGAATGGGAACCCCCAATGCTTCGGATGTAAAAACCTGTCCTGCCTGCCATGGCAGCGGTTATGTGCAAAGAGTGGTGAATTCACTCTTCGGCAGAACTATGACCAACGAAACCTGCCAGCAGTGCGGGGGAGAGGGCAAGATAGTTACCAATCCCTGTAGGAATTGCAATGGAAGCGGTGTGATAAGGCGCAAGGAGACAGTGCGGGTGACTATTCCTGCCGGCGTTGAGGACGGCATGCAAATAAGCGTGCGCGGTGAAGGCAACTCTGCTCCGCGCGGCGGTGTAAACGGAGACCTATTGGTGGTAGTAAGCGAAAAGCCGCACAATCAGCTCAAGCGTGAGGGTGCAAATCTGTTTTATACACGCGTGATTTCGATTACCGAAGCCATATTGGGCACCACCATTGATGTCCCTGCAATCGGTACGTCACAAAGACTCAGAATTGAGCCGGGAACTCAGTCAGGCACCGTTGTGCGTATGCGGGGTCAGGGATTGCCGAGTATAAACAATTATGGCAAAGGCGATTTGTTTGTAAAGATATTGGTTTGGATACCCCGCAAACTCCGCGGCTCCGATAAAGAGGCTGTAGAACAGCTGGCAAAATCAGATGCTGTACGGCCCAATCCGAGCCGTGAAGACAGGGCTTTGTTCGAAAAGGAGAGCCAATATTTCAATTAAAAAAGTTTGTCAAGTAAAAAATAATTCATATCTTTGCTGCCCAAAAAGAAAGCAGCCTCTCTTTTAATGGTTAAATGACGCTGCGAGGCGAATAGGATTTTTTTATTATGGATTTACTTACAATAGCAGAACAATCTTTTGTAAACGAGAACGTTGCAAATTTTCCTGAGTTCAAAGCCGGCGACACCATCACCGTTGCCGTTAGAATCAGGGAGGGCGATAAAGTGCGTTTGCAGGATTTCCGTGGAGTGGTTATTCAAATAAGCGGTGCAACTCCTCTCACCCGCACTTTTACCGTGCGAAAGGTTTCCGGCGGAATCGGAGTAGAAAGGATTTTTCCCTTCCATTCTCCGGCAATTGACAGCATTACCGTAAACAAGGTTGGTAAGGTTCGTCGCGCCCGCATATTCTATCTCCGCAAATTGTCAGGCAAGAAGGCTCGTATTCGCGAGAAGACCATAGCCTCCAAGCAAGCCAAAGCATAGTAATAAGGGTTTTACATTGGTTCCGTAGCTCAATTGAATAGAGCATCTGACTACGGATCAGAAGGTTCGGGGTTTGAATCCCTGCGGAATCACAAAAAAGGTGACCATTTTCGGCCGCCTTTTTTGTTTGCTATTTAAAAAATCTGTCGACTTCTTTTATCGTGTCGGGCAGGGTGAATATTGCAACGCGGTCGTGAGGCTCAATTATTGTGTCGCCTACGGCAATCATTGCTTCTTTTTTTCTAATCACCCCTCCGATTATCGCTCCCGAAGGGAAGCCCAGGTCTTTAAGGGGCTTTTTGGTTATTCTGCTGCCCGGTGTGACGGTGTATTCTATGATTTGTGCCGAGGTGCCCGACATATATTTTACAAAGCGTGCTTTTCCCGAAAGGGTGAACTTGAAGATACGTCCCGCTGTTATGAGTTTTTTATTTATTACGCTGTCCACACCCATCTCTTCGGCAAGACGGCTGTATTCGAAGTTCTCCACTTCAGCGATAGTGCGCGGAATTCCAAGTTTCTTCGCCACCACGCATGAGAGTATATTTGTTTCGTCTTCGCCTGTAAGCGCCACAAAGGCATCATAGCCCTCTATGCCTTCTTCATAAAGGAAAGAAGAGTCTCTTCCGTCTCCGTTCACCACTATAACATCCTCAGGCAAATTCTCAACCAATTTCCTGCAATGGTCCAGCTTTATTTCTATGATTTTTACTCCAATTCCTAATTTTACAAGGCTGCGAGCCAGCATTGAGGCTATCCTGCTGCCTCCCATTATCATCACTTTCTCAACCGCAATGTTCTTTTTGCCGAAGTATTTTATCAGCAGTTCAATACCCTCTTTTTTACTGATGGTAAAGAGCAGGTCACCATATTGAAATACGGTATCCGCCTTTGGGATAATAGTATCTTCGCCCCGCGATATAGCAATTATTCTGAATTTTTCAGAATCTTCTTTAGTCATCGAGCCGGTGAATTCGATGAGTTTGTTATCCAAAAGAGGGGAGTTTTCATCCAATTTGAAAAGGCCTATCTGCAATCTTCCGTGCGCAAAGTCCATGGTTTCCGTAAAAGCGGCATGGCGCAGCAGATCCACTATTTCGTCAGCCGCTATTTTTTCGGGATAAAACATGAGCTCAATGCCCATATCTTTGAACAGCTGTTTGTTCTCGGCCTTAAGATACTCTTCATCATTGATGCGCGCAAGCACCTTCGCCGCTCCCAAATGCTTTGCCAGCAATGCTCCTACAATGTTGATATCCTGCATGGCAGAAGGGTAAACAGCTATAAATAAATCAGCTCTGCCGGTGTCAGCATCTTTAAGCACGCTTATGTTTGTGGGGCTGCCTTCAATGGTAAGGACGTCAGCGTTCAAAGCTAAATTTTGAAGGCGCTGCGAATCGTCATCGATGACGGTGATTTCGTTGCCCTCCGCCCTTAGCATTTTTGCAAGATGGGAACCTACGGCTCCGGCTCCTTGAATGACTATTTTCATATGCCGAAGATTTTTTTGTCGAGATAAGTGAATATTCCGTTCCGCCTGATTAGGGCATGCGGAATGATGTTTATAGGGATGATGCCGACGGGAATTCCTTCCGCCTTTAAGGAGCCTTCACGGCGCAGCTTTTTCCAGCTTGCGTGAGCCTTTCCAACGGCTTTGGCGTAGTCTGTTTTGCCGCTTAAGAAGTAAATGATGCGTGTAATATTGTCTATGCATACGCGCATGGCTGTTTTGAATTTGGCTTTTCTTTTGGCCTTTTGGAGGGATACGCCTGCCGCCAGATAGGTTGCGGTCAGATTATTATCCAACAGGAGGAGATTGTTGCGGTAATTGAGCTCTAACTTCCATGGGGATTTAGGGCTTAGCGTCCCTCCTCCGAGATGCCATACACGGCTTTGAGGAACATTGCACACTTTCCATCCTGCCAATTGCGCCCTCCAGCAGAGGTCTATTTCTTCCATATGTGCAAAAAATCTTTCATCAAATCCACCAAGCGCCTTCCATACACTGCTGCGTATCATCAGGCAGGAACCTGAACACCAAAGCACATCCATGGGGGTGTCGTATTGTCCTTCGTCTTTGCATACGCGCTGAAGTACGCGGCCTCTGCAAAAGGGGAAAGCAAAATTATCGAGGAAGCCTCCTGCTGCGCCGGCATATTCGAAACAGCCGGTTTTAATATATTCGCCGCTATCGGCGGATTTTACCAGCCCGTGCAGTTTTGGTCCGCAAAGTCCGCATTCGGGATGCGCTTCCATATAGCTGATGAGCGGCTCCAGCCAACCATCCTCCACTAAAATATCGGAATTGATGAGTACGAAATACTCAGCATCGAGCTGCGAAAGGGCGCGGTTGTAGCCTCCGGTAAAGCCGTAGTTTTTATCCAAGGGTATGGTTTGCACCGATGGAAACTCTTCCGCCATCATGGCAAGGGAGCCGTCGGTGGAGGCATTGTCCGCCACCACCAAGCGGTCTTCTTTACCAAGACTCCTGAGGAGCGGAGGAAGAAAACTCCTCAGATACTCCTTAGTGTTCCAGTTAAGTATTACTACAGCCGCGCGCATTTTATATTTTGTTTCTTTCAGCGATTACATTTTTATTTGCAACTGCATTCTTCGCCTTCGTTACATCCGCAATCGCAGTCATCGCCGCAACTGCATTCTTTGTCCAAGCCTCCGTTATGGTTGTCGCAGGTGCCGTTCCGACGGTTCTCTCCATGGCAGCAATCTTCTTTTTCCTCCTCTTCATCTCCGCAATCGCCATGGCAGTGGTGGCATTTATGGCCGCATTCCTCCTGAGGCAGATATTCGCCGTGCAGGCCATTCTCCAGTTCCTCTTCAGTGGCTTCGCGAACTGCCAGCACAGTGCCCGTGAAATGCAGGGTTTTACCCGCCATAGGGTGATTGAAGTCCATAGTAACCTTATCTTCTCCTATCGCAGCTACAAGCCCGCGCACCACATTGCCGTTGCCATCAAGCATGGGAACAATATTGCCGACTTGCAGAAACTGCTCCTGCAACTCGCCGTTTACCATAAAGGCATCTTTGGATATATCAAATTTGTATTCCATTTTATAGGGGCCGTAACCCTCTTCGGGGCTAAGGGTGAAATCAAAATCATCCCCGGCCTCTTTCCCCTCAAGCTCTTCCTCGAAGCGGGGAATAAGCATGTTCGTGCCATGTATGTATTCCAAAGGCTGCTGCTCATCGGCCTTGTCGGCAAGTTTACCCTCTACTTTCAACTCATAGGCAAGTGAGGTTACAGTGTGTTTTGTTATTTTCATATTAT
>JAAZIW010000265.1 GCA_012800665.1 Rikenellaceae bacterium | reverse complement strand
AGCTATTGGTTCATTCCGGCTCTTGCGATTCTGCTCAGCGTGCTATTATTGAGCGAAATCCCTTTCTTCTCTTTCAAGTCAGGCTCCTCGCAGGCTTGCACTTCCGAAACAGGCCAAGCAAACGCCGGCCCTGCAAGTGCAGACCAGGCTTGCACTTGCTCCCTTGCGCAAACAACCAACTCTATGAAGCGCACGGCCTTTATTTGCATAAGCGTCATCGCCATAATAATTGTTCCCGTACTCGGGTGGCATTGGACGGCAATCCCCCTTCTTATCTTCACGGTTTACATCCTGAGCAACCTTATCTTCGCTGTTTTCCATATTTAAAGCAGACAGGATGCTTTAGCACAGGCAACACAATTAGTTGCACATCCGGAATCGTCTTTTCTGCACGGGCAGATAGGATGCTGAATGGTCGCCATTCCGGCAAATCCGTTTCTATAAATATCTTCCGACATCAGAGCGAAAATTGCGCTTGGCCTCCTCTATATCCGGCCGGCACATTATCGCCCCAAAAGCAAGTTGACGAATGGCGGCGGCTATTGATGCGCGAAAATCGAGCTTCATGGCCTGACGGATTTTTTCAACCAGCTCTGCCTTTTCCTCCTTTGACATTGTATCGGGAAGGTCCGAATGCATAAAGAGCCTGCCCGAACTGTCCTCATACACCTGTAATACAGTGCCTTTCATACGCTTGCAATTTTATTATATGATTGCAAATTTTATCATACGTCCGTAATCTTATCATACGCTTGTAATCTTGAAATTCAAATTGCCTCCGAAATGTTTTTTGAAATTCTCGCAACTCTGCTGCAATTCATCAACCGTGTTTTCGAACATGCTCATACTTAATTCCGGCCTCTTACAGGCGGCGACATCTGCAAGGCCAAGCAGATGTATTGCAAACATCCATTTACGCACTTTAGCCAAGTCTTGTTCGAACATTAGCGTTACAAACACACGCTGGTACAGATTAAGCCCTTTCAGCGCATCATAATCGCTGCTGAATACCGGCTTTCCGGCCCCATCAATTGTTACATCTATGATTTTTCTCATAAGCGCTACCCTTTTCGCTTTGTTAAACATTTTCTCTAAGAATCGAGCTTCGGCGGCGACGTCGAGAAATGCGGGAACATCAAAAAAAGCCCGTCACCACCGAAGTTCTTTTCTGTCGGAAGCAAAGGTGGGACGAGCTTTTGTGGTTTGCAACAGGGTAAAATCAAAAGGAGCTTTTTTAAATGTTTTTTAACTTCGCCTCTTGCCTGCTCCTTCTCAGTCCTCATTTTCGCTTCATGGTAAAGCATTTTTGGCCCTTTTCGCTCAAGCCCCCGCCAAAAAAACGTGGGGCTACGACGTTTAAGGCCTTTTTTGTCATACCATGAAAGACAACCAAAACCAGGGAAACACACCCTTCCGTCGCAACCATCGCCTCTACCAAAAGTCAACAAAAAGGATGACCCTTTTTGTGGGCCATCCTTAAGTGAATGATATTTTTCTGAAAATTATTTGGCGATAACGCGAACCATTTCCAGGAGCTTATTGCTGTAACCCCACTCGTTGTCGTACCATGCGCAGAGCTTTACAAAAGTATCGTCAAGCATGATGCCTGCCTTTGCATCAAAAACGCAAGTGCGGGCCTCACCCACGAAGTCGGTGGAAACAAGGGGCTCTTCGGTATAGCCTACAACACCCTTGAGAGCGCCTTCGCTGGCAGCCTTCATGGCCTTGCAGATTTCATCGTAGGTGGTGGGAGTGTTAAGTTCGCAAGTAAGGTCTACGAAAGAAACATCGGAAGTAGGAACGCGGAGGCTCATACCGGTAAGTTTACCATTGAGTTCGGGAATAACCTTGCCTACAGCCTTGGCGGCGCCTGTGCTGGAAGGAATGATGTTCTCCAGAATGCCGCGACCGCCGCGCCAATCCTTCTGAGAGGGGCCGTCAACGGTTTTTTGAGTGGCCGTGGTAGCATGAACGGTGGTCATAAGGCCACGCTTGATGCCGAACTTGTCGTTAATAACCTTTGCAAGAGGAGCAAGGCAGTTTGTGGTGCAGGAAGCGTTGCTTATAATTTTTTGACCGGCATAAGTGCT
>JAAZIW010000264.1 GCA_012800665.1 Rikenellaceae bacterium | reverse complement strand
TTTATATCTCAGGGTTGCCAACGAGCTTTACCTCAAAAGGCTTATTGTGAGTGGCTATGACGGTGTGTTTGAGTTTGCAAAAGACTTCCGCAATGAAGGCATGGACAAAACCCACAATCCCGAATTCACCCAATTGGAACTGTATGTTGCTTATACAGACTATATCTGGATGATGGATTTTGCCGAACGGATGATTGAAAAGGTAGCCCTTGACCTTAACGGGACCACCGTAGTGGAGGTGGATGGCAAGAAAATAGATTTCAAGGCGGGATGGAAGCGCATACGCATTATGGATGCCATAAAGGAATATGCCGGAGTGGATGTGCATAATATGGATGAGGAGGAGCTTCGCACCACTTGTAAAAAACTCAATGTTGAGTTTGAGCCCGGAATGGGGCGCGGCAAGCTGATAGATGCCATCTTCAGCGCTTTCTGCGAAGATAAATTCGTACAGCCTACTTTCTTAATCGACTATCCTGTGGAAATGTCGCCCCTTACCAAGAGATGCCGTTATGATGACACCCTTACCGAGCGCTTCGAGATTTTTGTAAACGGACACGAACTCGCCAACGCCTATTCAGAGCTCAATGACCCCATCGACCAGCTGGAAAGGTTTAAAGAGGAGGCCAAGCTTAAGATGAAGGGAGATGATGAAGCCATGTTCGTTGACTATGACTTTGTGAGAGCTCTCGAATACGGCATGCCTCCGACTGCGGGAATCGGTATAGGAATAGACCGCCTGGCAATGCTTATGCTCGGCCAAAGGACAATTCAGGATGTGCTCTTCTTCCCGCAAATGAGGCCAGAGAAGGGTCTTGCCGACACTTACGCCACAGGAGGCTCTTCTAACGAAGAAGACAAGGAATCCGGTAAAAACTGCGAAAAGGCTGGCAAAAACAGCGAAAAATAATGCGCTCTGAGGTAATCAGCTCGGCCCAAAATCCTAAAATCAAAGAGGCCCTGTCGCTCGGCTACAAATCTGATTTGCGCCGGGAAAAAGGACTTTTTCTTGTGGAGGGCCGTAGGGAACTCGAAAGATGCCTTGCCGCCGGCTTTAGGGCGCGCAGCATTTTCAGATGTCCTGAGTTGATAGGAGATGAAGATTTTGCCGGAATCGAGCGCCAAGCTTCGCGCAATGCCGATTGCAGATGTTTTGAAATCCCCCAATCCCTATACACGAAAATAACCTATAGGGGCGGAACAGAAGGAGTTGTTGCCGTAGTGGAATGGAAACAGCGAAGTTTGGCAGATTTGGAAGAGATTTTAAAAGATGCCGGGCGCTCCCCTCTTGTAGTCGTTTTGGAAGCGGTGGAAAAACCGGGAAATTTGGGTGCGATTCTGCGGAGCGCAGATGCGGCAGGGGCCGATGCCGTAATAGTCTGCGACCCTCTTACCGACATCTACAATCCAAATCTCATCCGCGCCAGCGTAGGAGCGATTTTTACCGTGCCTACCATATGCTGCAATTCAGATGACGCCATTAAGTTTTTGAAAAATAAGAATATACAAATTCTAACGGCTCAGCTTCAAGACTCTAATCTTTACTACGACCAAGACATGACCGCCCCGACAGCAATAGTCATGGGAGCAGAGTCCACCGGCCTCAGCGACAAATGGCGGGAGGCGGCAGATGCCCGCATCCGCATCCCCATGCTCGGCATAGAAGATTCGCTTAATGTAAGCGTAAGCGCAGCCATCCTCCTTTTCGAAGCCGTCCGCCAACGCAATATAGTGCACTTGGAGGCATAATTTGACTATTAAGCAAATTTTGGATAACTTTGTACGATATGTCAAAAGAGGCTAAATGGAATATTGCTCAAGCTGCTGACAGCGGAAAAGCGGCAGCTTTGGCGCTTGCGCTCGGAATAGACCGTGTGCTTGCGGAATTGCTGGTTCAAAGAGGCATAGAAAGCTTCGACCAGGCCAGGGCATTCTTCCGGCCAAGCCTCGATAATCTCCACGACCCTTTCCTTATGAAGGATATGGATGTGGCGGTGGAAAGGCTTCACAAGGCCATCACCTCAGGAGAAAAGATATTGGTTTACGGCGACTACGATGTGGACGGCACCACCGCTGTCGCGCTTGTCTATTCCTTTATCAAGCGCTACACCCAATCAGTGGATTTTTACATTCCCGACCGCTACGAAGAAGGCTACGGCGTGTCGCTCAAAGGCATACAAACTGCCGTGGACGG
>JAAZIW010000263.1 GCA_012800665.1 Rikenellaceae bacterium | reverse complement strand
ATGGCGCAGAGGCGGCTGCAGTCACTGCCATAATAGGAATGGTTACGTCGGTTGGAGACTACTTTATTGCGGACCGTCCTTTTGTATATGCCATCCGCGAAATCTCCACGAACACAATTCTATTCTTGGGTGCATACAGGGGATTGGAATAATGAAATCAAATTCGAGATATATTGATAGGGGAAGATACTTTCAGGAGTTGTATGCTTCTTCAAAAAAGTATCTGTTACCGTATATCAATAAGTATCATAGTCTTACGCCGGCTTGTAAGATTCTTGAAGTCGGTTGCGGAGAAGGGGGAAATTTGCTGCCTTTTGCCGAAGAGGGATGCGATGTTGTCGGCTGCGACATTTCGCCCAACAAAATACAAAACGCCATAGCATTTTTTGAAGCCAAAAATCGCTCCGGAGCCTTCATCTGTTGCAATATCCTCGATTATTCAACAGAGCAGACTTTCGATGTTATTATTGTCCACGATGTCATAGAACATATTGAGCCTGAGGATAAGTTGCAATTTTTTAAAAAGATTGGCTCGCTTCTCAATAAAAACGGCATTGTCTTCTGGGGTTTTCCTAATTGGTACATGCCATTCGGCGGACACCAGCAAATACTTTCCGGTTCTATTTGCTCAAAAATCCCGTGGATTCATCTTTTCTCTTATAGCGTTTACGAATCGATTTTGCTTAAAATCTTCAAGATTCCTATAGATAAAGTGAATGAGCTTTTGAGTATAAAACGCTCTAAAATGACAATACGGCGATTCGAGAAAATATGTGCAGAATCGGAACAGAAGATACTTGATTCCAAGTTTTGGCTGATAAACCCGTATTATGAGAGCAAATTCGGGCTCCGTCCTGTAAAATTGCCGCTTTTAATAACAAAAATTCCTTTCCTTTGCGACATATTGGCCACATCGTGTCATTACATCACATCCGGCAATTAAATTTCTCAGCTGAGAAAAAGATATAACTCACTTTTTACGGATTACCGATACTCCGCCCCGCAAGGGGAGCATCACCACCTCTACGCGGCTGTCTTTTGACACAGCATCATTGAAGGCGTAAAGGCCCTTTGTTTGGGCATCGACTTTTTGTGACTCTTCATATACTTTGCCGCCTTGCAAGGTATCGTCCGCCACAATCAGGCCGCCTTGCCTTAGCAAAGGCAGCACCAACTCGAAATATTGCAGGTATTCCCGTTTATTGGCATCTATATATATAAAGTCATAAGGCGGGCCGTCATAAGAGCGCAGAAACTCTTTAGCATCAACTATATGCAACGAAATTTTATCGGTCACTCCTGCCCGCCTCCAGCCTTCACAAATCAGCTCCTCAAGCTCATCGTTTATTTCCAGAGTATCGAGCCTGCCGCCTTCAGGCAAGCCCATAGCCATGCAAGCCGCAGAATAACCTGTGAAAGTTCCTATTTCCAATACCTTGCGGGCGCCAGAAAAGGACACGAGCATACGGAGAAGCCTGCCTTGCAGCGGGCCTGAAAGCATTTGCGGATAGTTTGTTCGGGTGTTTGTTTGCGCTTCTATCCACGCCAAGGCCTCTTCTTGAGGGGTGGAATGGGCGAGCAGATATTTTTGCAGGGGATTTTCCATTACCTGTGTATGCGTTTGCGCCTGAATTCGTACAGCAGATGGTTGTCGGTGGAAACCTGCAATTTGTAATAATACTTGCGTCTGCCTGTTTCGGCGGGCCAAATCAATATGGGAACAATAGTATCTTTCGCACCTTCTATAAATAATCTCCTTCCTTCCTCGGCATCTTTGCAAACCTTGGTGCCTTTGGGGATTCTATGTTTTATGCTCTTGATACTGCCGTAGGAGTGAGTCTCGGACACCATTGCTTTCTGCAGATATTCCTGCACCAAATCTATGAAAGCAGGCAGGAACACCAATTCTTCGTGCTTAGGTTCTCCGGCCGAAAAGACAGGTATGCTCACTACGTCCATGAATGTGATAAGAGGATTGCCGCTGTTGGGGCCGCCTTTGGTGAGAAGCATGTAGGTAAAGTCGGCATCTGATGCAAAATGGAGAAAATAATATAGATTTTGGTGCACCGTTGCCTTGTATTCGGCCTCATCACAGAATTCATAAGGGGAGATGCGCCAGCGCGAGGTGATTTCTTCTTTAAGGAGAGCATCCACTGTCGGTATGCCGGTGAGCACTATTTTGGTGGTCTTTTGCGGAAAATCCGCTAAACGCATGGTTTTGGTATACACCGTTCCTTGCCCGAAGGCCGCTGCGGGCAATAGTATCAAGCCCAAAAGCAAATATTTAATAAAAGCCCTTTTCATCTTCCGCAAATTTAAGAATAATTGATTAAATTTGTGAAATATGTCAGATTATATAGTATCGGCGCGAAAATATCGTCCGGATTCTTTCGGAGCGCTTTTAGGGCAGGACAATATAGCCCGCACACTCAAAAATTCCATTAAGAGGGGGCAAGTGGCTCATGCCTATTTGTTTTGCGGGCCGCGCGGAGTGGGTAAAACCAGTACCGCCCGTATTTTTGCCAAAACCATAAATTGCTCCGATCCCGGGCCGGATTTGGACCCTTGCGGAAAATGCGATTCCTGTCAGTCTTTCGAGGAAGGGCGTTCTTACAATATCCACGAACTGGATGCAGCCTCGAACAATAGCGTTGACGATATCCGCACTCTGCTGGACCAGGTGCAAATACCACCTCAGGTAGGCAAGTACAGCGTATATATAATCGATGAGGTGCATATGCTGAGCCAACAGGCCTTCAACGCTTTCCTTAAAACGCTGGAGGAGCCCCCGGCACACGCAGTATTTATCCTTTGCACTACCGAAAAACACAAGATAATCCCCACCATACTTTCCCGTTGCCAGACCTACGACTTCAACCGCATTTCCATTCCCGATATGATGAAGAATCTGCGGGAAATTGCGGCAAAGGAGGGGGTGAAGATTGATGATGAAAGTCTCCATGTGATAGCTCAAAAGGCGGACGGCGCCATGCGCGATGCCCTAACCCTCTTCGACCAGACTGTGGCTTTCTGCGGCACGGATGTGAAGTATGCCGATGTCATCCGTAATTTGGGAGTGTTGGATTATGAATACAATTTCTCCTTGGTGGATGCTTTCCTGGCGGGCGATTATGCAAAATCTCTTCTTCTTTTCGATGAGATTCTAAACAAGGGATTCAATGCCTTGCATTTTTTGGGAGCTTTGAGCAATCATCTGCGCGACCTTCTTGTGGCAGGCACCGGAGGGCTTGATGCCCTTTTGGACCAGGCGGATTCTTTAAAGCCCCGCTATCTCGACCAGGCAAAACGCTGTTCGGTAAAATTCCTTTACGATGCATTAGGCATTATAGGTGAATGCGAGGCGGGCTATAAGCTAAGTTCCAATCAGAGGCTTCATATAGAATATGCGCTGATGAAGCTGTCTTTCCTTGTTAAAATGCCCTCTGCGTTT
>JAAZIW010000262.1 GCA_012800665.1 Rikenellaceae bacterium | reverse complement strand
TCTGACAAACTTTCTGCAGACTCACCGGTCAGCTCTACTGCTTCTACCACCTACTCTCCTTCTTTTCCTTCTCCTTCTCCTTCTCCTTCTCCTTCTCCTTCTCCTTCTGCTGCTTCTGCTGCTGCTTCAGCTTCAGCTTCAGCTTCAGCTTCAACTACATCCGGCGCTACTTACTACGCTGTAGATGTAATTTGCGGCAAGCAGGTTTCCACCATAGTGGGCACAGGGCAGAGCGGAATAAAATACACGGTCTTCCCCAAACAATTAAGGGATTTCCTGAAATCCGCCTCACAAGCCGGCACGCATCTGATTATTTCCGGAGCTAACATTGCCACTGACGGCTGGGACAGCGTTTATCCCATTAAAGACAGCTGTTTTACAGCTTACCAACAAGAAGCTCGCGATTTTATTTCCAATACCCTGGGATACAAATGGATAAGCAGCAGGGCTTCGCGCGACGGAATTATTGTTCCGCTCCAGGGGCAAGGCTCTATGGAAATCCACAATAATAAAAACAGCGACAGCTACTGCGTGGAAAACCCTGACGGCATAAGACCTAATGATTCGAAAGGCGAAGTGGTGCTCAAATACCGCAGCAGCAATATCGGAGCGGGAGTATTCTATAACGGAAACGGATACAAAGCCGCTTCTTACGGCTTCCCCTTGGAAACTCTCAAGTCTCCTCAGGATATGAAGAATGTGCTTGAAGAGGCCTTCAAGTTTTTCCGTCGGCAATAAGCCTTATTTATTAGAAGATAATTTGGCAGCCTGATAGGCATCCTGCGCATCCTTAATCGATTGAGGAATCATCTTGCCCGTAACGGCTTCTATGGCGGCAAAAGAGCCCAAATCGCTCCAAGGCCAGTCTGCGCAAATGGTATAAACATTTTCCGACTTTTCCATAATCGCATAGTCTATGCTGATTCTTTCGCAAGTCGGGAAGAGACGCGCAAGTGCGTCTTCTTCAGAAGGACTGAAAAAATCTTGGGCGATGACATCCATAATGCCTGCTATTGAAGGGGCATGCCGCCTGAATTCTGCCTCTATGGTATCTGCATTCCATATGAAGATTCCGGCATTCCATAAAAAATCGCCTTGACGCAAATACTCTTCAGCTGTTTCCCGTGTAGGTTTCTCTTTGAAGGCAAGAACTTTGTGTATCTCTCCAAGCGCTTTTTCGCCTTTTTGAATGTATCCGTAACCGGTATGGGGCTCGGTAGCTTTTATGCCCACGGTCACTATGGCGTTGCGGGAAGCAGTAAAACTGAGGGCTTTGCGAATGGTTTGAGCAAAGGGTTCTGGTTTCGATACAAAAGCATCCGATGGGCTGACCACTATATTGGCATCGGGAAATTTGGTCTTGATTTTCCAGCAGGCAAGAGCAATGCAAGGAGCGGTATTGCGCGCTTCGGGCTCTGCAAGTATTTGGTCTGCAGGAAGAGCCGGAAGCTGCTTTTGCACAATAGGCACATATTCAGCGGCGGTTACCACCCAAAAGTGCGCCTTGGGATCCACCTGAATAAAACGGTCGTAAGTAAGTTGTATAAGAGTCCGTCCCTTATCTGCCAAATCGAGGAACTGCTTGGGCTTTTCCGCAGTGCTCAAGGGAAATAAACGAGTCCCCTGTCCTCCGGCCATTATTACTACATGCGTTGTCATCTTAACTATCTTATCATACTACCACACACCTTTCATATCTCTCCTGACATTATCATCTGCTAAGATAAGAATTTAGCTTAAAATTTGCTAAATTTGCTGACCAATGAATTACGATGTAGTTATTTTTGACCTCGACGGCACCCTTATAGATTCCATCCGCGACATAGGCGCAGCAGCAAACCACGCTCTCGCCCTGCACGGCTTCCCCCTTAGAAAAGAGGAAGAATTTCCCGGCCTGGTAGGACATGGGGTGCGCAATCTTATGAAAAACGCCATTCCTGCAGAACTCTCGCAAGATGACGCACTTGTCGATGCCGTGCTCGCTGATTTCACCGACTTTTATACATCCAATATAGATGTCTTCACAAGGCCCTATCCGGGCATGCACGAACTTCTTCGCGAACTTTCGGCCGAAGGCCTTGCCCTTGCAGTGGCATCCAATAAATTTCAATCCGCCGTCGAACATCTTATACGCTTGCTTTTTCCCGACATAGAGTGGATTGCCATTATGGGTAACAAACGAGGAGCCCCTCTTAAACCGAATCCTGCGATTGTAAGCGAAATCCTTGATGCTTTTTGCAGGCAAAAGAAAGTTACGGACCCGAAAGCGATTTTCGTGGGTGATAGCCCGGCAGACATCCGCACTGCACATAACGCAGGCATCACCTGTATCGGTGTCAGCTGGGGCTACCGCGACGTCTCCGAACTCTCCGAAGCCGACCACCTCGTCCATACCGTAGAAGAACTAACAAAACTCCTTTTGCAACCATTTAATAAATAAAGATATGCGTAAACTTTTAACTTCAATTCTTCTGGTCTTCATGGCCGTTTCTCTTTGGGCCGAAGGACC
>JAAZIW010000261.1 GCA_012800665.1 Rikenellaceae bacterium | reverse complement strand
GGACACTCGGTTATTGGTGGAGCCGCTATTGGATATTCACGGATGATGAAATCCTTGACCTTGGAAGGGAGATGAAAAAACATGGCGTTCCCATGGACGTGATGGTTGTAGATATGGATTGGCATTATACCTATAAGGATATGCATGAGCGTCTTGGGCCTGATGACTTCGGCCAGAGACGCGGGTGGACGGGCTACACCTGGAACCGCGACCTCTTCCCCGACCCGGAGGCATTTCTCGGCGAACTCCATAAAATGGGTTATAAAACATCTCTCAACCTTCACCCCGCTTCGGGCATTCGTCCCTACGAAGAATGCTATCCATCTTTTGTTGCCGATTATCTTTCGAGGACTGATGATTATGACGGCCCCAAGGACTATATCTTCGGGGAAGGCGGTTACCTGTATGCAGGAAACAAGAAGCCTGTCGGCAAGCCGGGTTATCGGGCATCTGTTCCCTATCGTATGTCTCAAAAAGAGTGGGCCGATGCCTATTTCAATAGCGTAATCCGCCCGTTGGAGCGCCAGGGAGTAGACTTCTGGTGGCTTGACTGGCAGCAGTGGATAGAATCCCGTTATGTAAAGGGGCTCAGCAATACATTCTGGATTAACCATGCCTTCTTCCATGACAAGGAAGTTAATGGTGCGGAACGTCCGCTCATCTACCACCGTTGGGGAGGGCTTGGAAGCCACCGCTATCAGCTTGGCTTCTCCGGAGACGCCTATGATGAATGGAGCGTCCTGAAATTCCTGCCGTACTTTACCGCAACAGCCTCCAACGTTGGCTACGGTTATTGGGGTCACGACATCGGAGGTCATATGCAGATGAAAGATCGCAAACGCCTCACGGAACCGGAAATGTACACCCGCTGGCTCCAGTTCGGAGTGTTTACGCCGATTTTCAAGACGCATTCCACTCAGAGCGCAAATTTAGAGAGGAAAATCTGGGCTTATCCCGACCATTTCGACTACATGTTAGAGGCAATCCGTCTGCGCTATACCCTGTCGCCATACATCTACACTATGGCGCGCGAAGCCTACGACACCGGCATCTGCATTTGTCGTCCGCTATATTATGCTTATCCTGAAAAGGATGAGGCCTATCGCTTTAATGAGGAATACCTCTTCGGAGACCGTATACTTGCAACGGCAATAGCAGAGCCCGCAGGAGCTGACGGCAAATCCTCCCGTGAAGTTTGGTTTCCTTCCGACAGCGATTGGTGGGATATGGCTCTTCAAACCATGCATAAAGGCGGCAGCCGCAAAACGCTCCGCTATTCCATTGAGCAGAATCCCTGGTACGTAAAGGCCGGAAACATCATACCTCTTGCGAGCCGCAGTATCATGAACCTTCAGGAGCCTTCCGATACGCTTGGAATCCTTGTGGTGCCGGGCGCCGGAAAATCATCTTTCCGTTTGTATGAAGATGACGGAGTTTCAAAGGACTATGATTCTGCGTATGCATTTACTCTTATCGAGAAAAACCGCAGCGGGAGCAAGCTCACCCTTACGGTGCATAAACGCGAAGGCTCTTATGAAAATGCCTCTCCGGATAGGAATCTGTATGTTGTATTGGAAGGCGTGAAGACCGCTCCCCGCAAAGTGCTTCTTAATGGAAAGGCCGCCGGAAAGTGCACTAAGGGCTCCGGCAATATCACCGTATCCTTCCCCACCGTTAAAGCCGGCGAGAAAAACCGGATAGAAATTAGTTTCTAACTCTTAGAAAGAAGATGACAATGCTTTCCTTGGCTTAAGAAGTGCGAGGAAAAGCAAGCGTGAACTGAACTATATCAACAACGTCGCAATACGAAAGCCGATGAAGGCTACTATCCAGGCGACGGCTATTGTGTAGACGCTGAGACCTATCGCCCAGCTCCATTTCTTTGTTTCGTTCTTTATCGCCACAAAAGTAGCGATACATGGGAAGTAGAGCAGGATGAATATCATATACGCCACGGCGGCGGGCAGGCTCACATTACGGACAAGAGCGGCTTGAAGGGCGGTGTCTTCCGAAAGGTCTTCTCCTGCAGCGGCAGCCTCCAGCGTTGCCTCATCATTCGCATACATTACACCCAATGAGCTAACCACAAGTTCTTTGGCAACTACGCCGGTGATAAGACCAATATCCATCTTCCAACTGAAACCAAGGGGGTCAAGTGCTGGGGAAATCGTCTTCCCGATATGGCCCAATATAGAATTCTCCTGCTGATGCTGCGGCCCTTTGGACATATCATTCGGAAAATACCCCAAAAACCAAATCACCAACGAACCTATTAAAATGGTGCTTGCCATCTTTTGTAAATATTGACGGCCCTTTTCCCAAGTGTGGCGGCCTATCGCTTTGGCGGTGGGTATGCGGTAAGGGGGCAATTCCATCACAAAAGGAAGGTCATCTTCTTTTATTATCTTCTTAAGCGCCAGCGCAGTAAGTATGGCAATCAATATCCCAAGCATATAGATGCAGAAAAGCGCAAGTGCGGAATGTTGCGGGAAGAATGCCCCTGCAAGCAAGACAAAAATGGGCAAGCGTCCGGCGCAGGCCATGAATGGGATGAGAGCTATTGTAATAAGACGGCTTTTGCGGCTCTCGATGGTGCGAGTGGCCATAATGGCCGGCACATTGCAACCAAAGCCCATAATCATTGGAATGAAGCTTTTGCCATGCAAGCCTATATGGTGCATGAGTTTGTCCAATATAAAGGCAGTGCGTGCCATATAGCCGGTATCTTCGAGTATGCTTATAAAAAAATATAAGATGAGGATGTTGGGCAGGAACACCAATACGCTGCCGACTCCGGCGATAACGCCGTCTAATACAAGGTCTTTCACCCATCCGTCTTTCATAATGGAACCAACCCCCGAAGACAACTGCGCCACCAACCAATCTATCCAATCCATAGGATATTGCCCTATGGTGAAGGTGCACCAAAAGATGAAATATAGAATCAGCAGAAAGATGGGGAAAGCCAGCCATTTATTGGTAACAACAGCATCTATCTTATCTGTTATGGTGGATTTCGGTTTTTTCCCCGAATATGGCTGATAGGTTTCCTTTAATGCACCCTGTATAAATGCGTATTTGGCATCAACTATGGCGGATTCCAAATTGGAATTCAGCAGGCCGTCAATCCTTTTTTCTTCTTCCATCCGCGCCTCTCTTACCTCATCGGCATTGGGATAGCCGTCTATTATGCGCTCTACATCCTTATCATACTCTAAAAATTTTATGGCAAGGTAGCGGGTGGAATAGTGGGCGCCGAGCGTAATATTCTCCTGCATGTGCTGCTGAAGATGCTTGATGCTCTTTTCCAACTCTACTCCATGGTTGATATGGATGTGGCGGGCGAGCTCCTCGGTATGATTGTTTTCGTACAAGGCTATCACGGTGTCCAAGAGTTTCGGAACGCCTTCGCCGGTTCTGCCTACGGTCGGTATGCAGGGCATCCCTAACAGATAGCCAAGCTGCTTTACATCCAATTTGTCACCCTTGGCGCGAAGCTCATCATACATATTCAAGGCCATCACCACCCTGAGATCCATATCTATAAGTTGGGTGGTAAGGTATAGATTGCGCTCTAAATTGGATGCATCCACCACATTTATTACAACATCCGGAAGAGTCTCCAAGAGATTTTTACGCACATAAAGTTCTTCGGGGCTATAGGCGCTTAGGGAATATGTACCGGGAAGGTCAACCAATACGAAATTGTATCCCTTATGCTTGAAACAGCCTTCTTTGGCATCGACCGTAACGCCGCCGTAATTGCCTACATGTTCGTGGGCGCCTGATGCAATGTTGAACAAAGTCGTTTTGCCGCTGTTGGGATTGCCCACCAAAGCAACTCTAATCACTTTCCGGCGCTGCCTAGCCAGACGCCTCATAATGGCATCAAGCTTTGCATTTTCTTCTTTCCCTGGTACAATGGCGCTCAAATCAGGCTGACTTTCGAGGACTTGAAGGGCCTCCGTCTCGGATATCACCTCAATCTTTTCGGCTTCTTCTCTACGAAGGGATAGTTTATAGCCAAGAATCTCATATTCAATGGGGTCTTTAAGGGGGGCATTGAGGATAACCTTCACCTTCTTACCCTTTATGAAACCCATCTCTATGAGCCGCTTGCGGAAGCCGCCGTGTCCATTAACCTTAACTATTACGGCGCTTTTTCCTGTGCCTATCTCCGAAAGATTCATGCGTTTTAATCTATGAAGTGGCAAAAATACATCAAAAGACACTTTTTGTCAATCGCAAGTTGTTGGTATTTTAAAGATGACGACCATTTTTGAAAAGCTGATGGTTTGCTGAGTGACCCACTGATTCAGATGAGAGGAAGCCTCTAATTTTGAGAGGTCGAAAATTTGCATTACATTTGTGGTCCTATAATTGAACTAAAAAATGACAGAAATAAAACAAGCCAAACGCATACAAACATCTTTTATAAGCGCTCTTGAGAAAAAAGCGCTCGTTTGGCTCGCATCCAAGCAACCTCAATGGATCACTTCTGATACCATGACATTCATCGGCTTCATCGGGTCTGTACTCAGTGCTGCCGGCTTCATGCTCAGCAACTTAGGGGTAAATTGGCTATGGCTCACCATCTTCGGCCTTATTGTCAATTGGTACGGAGACTCTTTGGATGGCACCCTTGCCCGTGTCCGCGGTGCTCAAAGGCCGATTTACGGCTATTATTTAGACCATACCATGGACATTCTCAACGAAATAGTGATGTTTATAGGTGTAGGCCTCTCCCCTTGGGTTCATCTTAATGTGGCCCTCTTGGCCCTCACGTTCTATTTAGTGCTTACTGCGGTTCAAAACATCAACGTCCATTTGAGGCAGGAATTCAATCTAACCTACGCAAAGCTCGGCCCCACCGAATTCAGAATTTTTGTTATACTCATTTGCCTTATGTTTCTTTTTATAAGGCCGGTAAGGGAATACACCCATCTCGTTAATTTCTTTGGAAGAGTTTATACCTTCACCATCTTCGATTATATAGCAATGGTGATTGTGGCTGCTCTTGCCATCATCAGCTTCTCCTATTTCATTAAAGATCTGCGCTACTACGCCAAAATAGATCCTCCAAAACAAGGCCTTAAAAAGTAATGGCACTGCTGGAAATATCGGAACTCGAAGCTTTCAGTCCCTTTTTCAGAGGCAAAAAGGGTAATGCCCGCGCAGAATGGCTGATTCGCCGGCTTAAGGTGGATAAGGTAGAGGAAAGTTATGCCCTGATAGAAGATCTTCGCGGCCCGGATGCCGCCTCAGGCTGGCTTGAAAAACAAAATGTGCATTATAGCGTTAAAGGATTTGAAAAACTCCTAAAACTTTCCGAAGGTCCTTTCATCACAATCAGCAACCATACAATAGGCACCGTGGACGGCATTATACTCATCGCCCTGATGGGTCATCTGAGGCCTGACTACAAAATGCTGGTGAATGATTTTCTCTCACGGCTTAAAGTGCTTGAAGGCAATTTTATAAAAGTTACCCCCACCGGCGAAAAACGCACCTCTCCCACCCCAAAGAGCATAAGCGGCATACGCGAAGCCATGATTCATATTAAAGAGGGGCACCCGCTCGGTCTCTTCCCTGCCGGAGCAGTGTCGGATTTGAAACTCGGCAAAAGGCCGATAGTGCAAATGCCGGACGGTTCCAGCTATAAAGAACCTCGCATACGCGATAGGGAATGGCAGATGCCTATGATTAAGTTCATTAAGAAAGCCCGTGTTCCGGTAGTACCCATACGCATTTTTGATGGAAATTCGCTGTTTTTTTATTCGCTCGGACTAATAGACTGGCGTGTGAGGCTGCTTCGTCAGCCCGCCGAAGCGGTGAACAAAGGAGGTAAAACCCTGCGACTCGGAATCGGTGATATAATCACCCCCGAACAGCAGGCCGCCTGCAAAGATTTGAAAGAACTCCGCACCCTGCTGCGCGGTGCAGTGTATTCGCAAAAGTGGTAACAAAAAAGCCGACCAGATTTTTTCTAGTCGGCTTCTTTAATAAACGAATTATTTACTTGTCTGCAAGTTTTTCGGCCACCTTGTCGATAGCATCCTTTACTGTTGAAATTCCACTTGTTTCCTCATCGGGAATTTTAACTCCAAATACTTTTTCAAACTCCATAAGAAGTTCTACTGTGTCCAGGGAATCTGCGCCAATGTCATTGGTGAAATTAGCAGCTTCAGTTACTTCGGAGGGCTCGACGCCGAGCTTGTCGACGATAATGGCCTTCACCTTACTTACAATTTCTTCGTATTTCATAATAATTTAGATTTATTAGTACTTTCTAAAAACGTTATGCAAAGAAACAAATTTTTTTTCACTTATCCAAACCCTATGAAATAAGCGTATCCGGTGTGCTTTCATTGCGGCTCAGCTTGAGCCAAATGCGTATTGCATTAAGGCTGTTGAGAAGATAGAAAATGTATTTGAGCAATTGGGCCACAGTATAGCTTGCATCCGGACCACCATCCGATATCTTAAGCGAGAAGGCGATTATAGAACTTATATTCACTAATACCCACAAATACCATTGGTCGGTGAAAGCCAAGGCCATCAGCACAAGTGCCACGATGTTTGCGGTAGTCATAGTGCTGTCCAAAGCCATATCCTTTATGGAAATCTCCTGAACAGCCCCTAACAGCCAATCCCAGCCCATAAGATTTGCAAGAGCACCGGAATCGAGCGACCAGCGGACAAGCATCACTAAGCCGAACACTCCTATAAAGCCTAATATTGTCCATAGCCACTGAATGCCTTTGAGACGGCGCGCCTTAAGTGTAGCGTTGGTAGTGGAGGCTCCGCGCTTGCGCCATTGGGAGAAGCCGATGAATTGCATCGGAACGAAATAGCCGACGTGGAGGGCAAAAAGCATGTATATTCTTTGGTCAAAGAGCGTAAAAGAAAAGATTATTACGTCTATAAGGCCGAAAAAGAAGGTCAATATATTGGCGTTTGCCGCCAGTATCGTACTTATAACCCCCATCAGAGCACCCACGGAGGTGAGTATAATGAACCATGGCTGGGCGGTAAGGCTATCGCTGCCGGCTGTTTGCTGAAGATTATAAATGCAGGCGATAATAAGGCAGATTGTCATTCCCGCAACAAGGAAGACATTGAACCATTTGTTGAAGGTTTTTTCGTTAATCATTGTCAAATAAAGATGGATTTAAGGCTTTCATAATACGATTTGCAAGCTTTGGACCAACAAAAGCCGTGAGGTCATCAATGCCTGCCGATGCTATCCGGGCAACAGAGCCGTAGTGGAGCAGCAGGCGCTCGCTGGTCTTGGGGCCTACGCCCTTAATGTCGTCCAAGGCGGAATGCAGCTCGCTTTTGCGACGCAGTTTTCTATGATAAGTTATGCCGAAGCGGTGAGCTTCGTTGCGTATTTGTTGCAATAATTTGAGGGATTGAGAATTACGGTCGAGAAAAAGCGGATAGGGATCGCCCACCCTGTATATTTCTTCCATTTTTTCGGCCAATCCCACCAAAAAAATTCTATCTTGTATGCCTAATTCGCACAGCGCCTGCCATGCGAACTCAAGCTGCCCTTTGCCGCCATCTATCACCGCCAATTGCGGCAAGTCGTCAGGATTTTCGGCAAGCACGCGGGAATAGCGGCGGTTTACAACTTCCTTTATGGTGGCGTAGTCGTTGGCTCCCACAACAGTCTTAACCTTGAATTTGCGATAGTCTTTTTTGCTTGGCACT
>JAAZIW010000260.1 GCA_012800665.1 Rikenellaceae bacterium | reverse complement strand
GCTGGTCTAGTGTGAGGGTCACGAGGCGTCTTCCCGATGCTCTCTCCGGCCTGGAAAGACTGTGCAAAAACCTTTGGTGGTGTTGGAACGATAACGCCAAGGCTCTTTTTAAATATATAGATCCCGAAATTTGGCACGAATCGGGACATAACCCCATGGCTATTTTGGACAATGTAAGTCTGAAACGCTACAACCGCTTGGCGAAAGATCAGGATTTCCTGAACAATCTCGCATCTGTAATGGAAGATTTTGATGCCTATATGGCAGAGAAGTCCAAAAGGGGCAATCCTTCCATTGCCTATTTCTGTATGGAATACGGCCTTGATACCAGCCTGCAAATCTATTCGGGTGGTCTTGGCATTCTTGCCGGCGACTATCTTAAAGAAAGCAGCGACATGAATGTGAATATGGTGGCAGTGGGTCTGCTTTACCGTTATGGTTATTTCACCCAAAGGCTTACGCCCCAGGGCCATCAGGTAGCGGAATACAATGCCCAGGACTTCCTCAAGATTCCTGCTGAACCGGTTACCGACAGCAATGGCAAATGGATTACCGTATCCATGCAAATGCCCGGGCGGGTAATGTATGCACGTATCTGGAAGGTGGGAGTAGGCAGAACAGACCTTTATCTGCTGGACACCGACTTCGAGGACAACCGTCCCGAAGACCGTCAGGTGACCTATCAATTATATGGCGGAGATTGGGAAAACCGTCTCAAGCAAGAAATTCTCTTGGGTATAGGTGGAATCAGGGCTCTACGCGCAATGAATATACGCCCTACCATCTATCATTGCAACGAAGGCCATGCCGCATTCATAGGTCTTGAGAGACTCCGCGAATTCATGCAGGATAAAAACCTCCGGTACGAGGAGGCCATAGAGCTTGTTCGCGCCAGCGGTCTCTTTACCACCCATACCCCTGTTCCGGCAGGTCACGATACATTCGAGGAAAGCCTCTTAATCAAGTATTTAGGTCATTATCCCGACCGCTTCGGCATAGCCTGGAAGACTTTCCTGAATATGGGCAAGATAAATGCCAGCGACCCGGACGAGCGCTTCAGCATGAGTGTGTTGGCGGCTAATTGCTCTCAAAACGTAAACGGCGTATCCATGTTGCACGGCGAAGTGTCGCGCGAGATTTTCGCAAATATGTATAAGGGTTATCTTCCCGAAGAACTCAGCAGCATAAGCTATGTAACCAATGGCGTGCATTACGACACTTGGGCCGCCAAAGAGTGGAAGAAGATACATTTCCGCGAGTTCGGTCCTGAATTCCCGACCCACCATTACGACAAGAGTTGTTTCGGAGGCATTTACAATGTGTCTGACGAAGAGATATGGGGTGTGCGCAAAGAACTTAAAGACACCTTAATCCGCATAATAGGAAGGCGCCTTACCGACCCCGATTTCAATTGTCATTATTCCCCGAAACAAGTGGTGGAAATAAAGGAAACTTTACGCGAAGATGTACTTACTATCGGCTTTGCCCGCCGCTTCGCCACTTACAAGAGGGCAACCCTTCTTTTCTCTGACTTGGATCGTCTCGATTCCATCGTGAATGATCCTGTGCGTCCCGTACAATTCATTTTCGCTGGTAAAGCTCACCCTGCCGACGGCGCCGGTCAGGACCTCATCAAGCAGATTGTTGATATCTCCAAGACTCCGCGCTTCTTAGGCAAGATAGTGTTTGTTCCCGGTTACGACATTTCACTTGCAAAGAGGCTTATACAAGGCGTGGATGTTTGGATGAACAATCCCACCCGTCCGCAGGAAGCATCCGGAACCTCAGGCGAAAAGGCCGCCATGAACGGTGTGATGCACTTCAGCGTACTCGACGGCTGGTGGGTGGAAGGTTATAAAGAGGGTTGCGGCTGGGCTCTGCCTCAAGAGCGCAGCTATGATGACCAAGGCTATCAGAATGAACTCGATGCCGCTACCATTTACAGCATAATCGAGAACGAGATAGTGCCTGCCTATTACGACAGGGACGAAAAAACCGGCATGAGCAAGGAATGGATAGGCTATATAAAGAACACCATCGCACAGGTGGCTTGCAACTTTACCACCAACCGCATGATGGAAGACTATTGCATTCAATATTATCAGCCTCAATATGACCGTTTCCTCGATTTGGCGGCGAATGACTTCAGCAAGGCAAAGGCTATTGCCGAATGGAAAGACAAGTTGACACAAGCTTGGCCGAATATCAAGGTGCGCCGTTATGATCCGCCTGCAGCATCCTATGTGCTTTCATCCAAAGTTACCTTCAATAGCGATATTGTGGTGGAACTTGCCGGCCTTAATCCTGAAGATATAGGAATTGAGTTGGTATTTGCCGAGGCTGACAAGAAGGGAGTCCTTCACATAAAATAAAAATTCGATTATGTGGCGGGAGAGATTGCTGAAGATGGCAGCGTAACTTACCATGTGTCTGCTTTGCCGGACACCACGGGCATGTATCAAGTGGGAGTGCGTATGTATCCGCGCAACCCTGAACTGCCTCACCGTCAAGATTTCCCATTGGCAAAATGGCTATAATAGCAACAGGCTTTTTTGATGGAGTTCATATAGGCCATCGGCTTGTAATAGAAACACTTGTGCAGACTGCACGCGAGCGCGGCGAAGAGAGTGTAATCATCACTCTCTGGCCGCACCCGCGTATTGTTTTGCATAGCGATGCGCTTGGTTTCCGTTTGCTCAATACCTTGGATGAGAAGATTAATCTTCTTAGAGGTCTTGGAGTGAACAGGGTGGAGGTGCTGCCATTCACCGAAGAATTCTCCAAGACATCTACAGCCGATTATTTAGAGAAATACATTCGCGACCGTTTCGGCGGCACGGCAATTCTTTTGGGCTATGATAACCGTATCGGCCATGACTCAGGTTCTCCGGCGCAGATAGCCGAAATTGCGGCAGGCATAGGCTTGGAAGTTATCCGTACCGACAAAGTGTCCAATGTAGGAATAGCCGTGAGCTCTACGAAAATCCGTCAGGCCCTTTTGAGCGGGGATGTCCTGACCGCCTCCAAGTTTCTGTGTTACAATTATTCTCTTGATGGAGAGGTGGTGCATGGGAGCAAGCGGGGCCGTACAATAGGATATCCAACGGCAAATATGGACTTGTACGAAAAGATGAAGCTTATACCGGCAGAGGGGGCCTATCTGACGAAAGTCCGCTTAGGGGAAAGGCGTTTTTACGGCATGACCAACATCCGCCATATCATCGAAACCCACATACTCGATTTTGATGAGGAAATTTACGGGGCAAGCATGAGATTGGAGTTTGTAAAAAAACTCCGGGACGAAATGCAATTCGATGACCTTCAAACCCTTAAGCTTCAGCTCTTAGAAGACGAAAAGGCCTGCCGGGCTATGATTGATATTTAAAAAGAAATTTTTTATATTTGCAAAACGAACAGGGTTCTGCCTCAAAAACGGCAGGACTCCTTTATTTAACTTTTTTTCGAAATGCCACAAGTACATTACATGAGCCAGGAAGGTCTGGATGCTCTCAAAAAAGAATTGGACGAGGCCATCGCACAGCGCCCCGTTATAGCGGCCGCCATCGGCGAAGCCCGCGACAAGGGCGACCTTTCCGAAAATGCCGAATACGAATCGGCCCGTGAGGCACAAGGACTCCTCGAGCTCAAGATAGCCAATCTACAAGACACTATTATCAATGCAAAGGTGGTGGATTCTTCCCAAATAGGCACCGACAAAGTGCAAATGCTCAATACGGTCAAGGTGAAGAATCTTAATGCCGACACTGTCATGACTTTTACCCTCGTTGGCGAAAAGGAAGCCGACTTCTCCAAGGGCAGGCTCGCCGCCACCACTCCCATCGGCAGGGCCCTCATGGGCCATAGTAAGGGCGATATAGTTGAGGCGCAGGTGCCTGCGGGGCTTCTAAAATTCGAAATCTTAGAAATATCCTTTTAAATATGGCCACTATCTTTACCCGCATTGCCGCCGGCGAAATTCCTTCCTATAAGGTTGCCGAAAACGAAGATTTTTATGCTTTTTTGGACATAAACCCCCTTGCTCCGGGTCATACCTTGGTAATTCCCCGAAAGGTAGAGGAGGACTATATTTTCAATCTCGACAGCAAAACTTACGAAGGCCTTTGGGCATTTGCCCGCAAAGTGGCGACAGCCATAAAGAAAGCCGTCCCCTGCAAAAGAGTAGGTGTTGCTGTGCTTGGAATGGAAGTGCCTCATACTCATATACATTTAGTTCCCCTTCAATCGGAGGGCGACTTGGACTTCAGAAAGAAGCGCAGCGTTCTCACAGACGAACAAAAGGCGGAAATAGCCGAAGCCATATTTGCAGAATATGAGAAACTTTAGTTTCCTGCTTGCTTTCGGCCTTCTGCTGGCGGCTTGTACCCCTAAGGCTCATATCAGCGGCACTCTCGAAGACGCCCCTTCCCGCGAGGTGGAAGTGCGCCTTTTGGAAGTAAATTCCTGGAAGGTATTGGATACTATTAAAACCAATGCCAATTCCGCTTTCTCATATAGTTTGAAGGTGGAAAAAGGCAAGCCCGAATTCATTTATCTTTTCTTTGGCGAAACCAAAATCGCCTCCTTGCTTTTAAGCGCCGGCGACAGGGTTAAGCTGCAGGCCGACACGCTCGGATTTTACATGGTGGAGGGCTCCGAAGACAGCAAACTGCTGCAGCAAAGCGAAACATCTTTTACGACTTTTGCCACCAAAATGGCTGCTTTGGATGCTCAGGGCGGGCGCAACGCCGAAATGGCCAAGCTCTTTATCGAGCACTACCGTAAGGCCACCCGATTCGTCCTCTCTCATCCGTATTCATTGGCCACCGTGCCTGTGCTCTACGAACAGCTTAACGAATATACTCCGGTTTTCAATCAATATACCGACGCCATCCTTTTCCGCAGCGCAGTCGATTCTCTTAAAACCGTTTATCCTGAGTCGCCTTATGTAAAAGCATTGGAGGCGGAAACAGTGCGCCGCGAAAATCAGTTTCAACTTAAAAACCGCATAGACCAGGCAGGGGAGCAGGATTATCCCGAATTGAATCTTCCGGGAATGGACGGCGAACCTGTATCTCTTTCCGGCATTGATGCCAAAGTGATACTGCTTCATTTTTGGGACCCCTCTTCCGCTGAGCAAAAGATGTTCAATTTAGATGTGCTGAAGCCTCTTTATGAGCGCTGGCATAGACGGGGCCTCGAAATTTATGCCGTGGGCGTAAGTTCCGACAAGCCCTCATGGGCCTCTGTGGTGAATTTGCAACAACTTCCTTGGATAAATGTGTGTGACGGCAACGGCCCATATTCCTCCGCTCTCGGTCTTTATAGCGTCAGCGATTTGCCAAGCAGCATCCTGCTGGGCGAGGGGATAGGTATAAGCTATATTAAAGGAGAGAAGGCGCTGGAAAAGGAACTCAAAAAACTGCTCTAAAAAAACCGTTTTTTAGATACGGTTGCAATGAATTCTTTCAGATAGAAAGGTTCGAAATAAGCAGGATTCCTGAAATTTTTATGCTCCAGTTCGCGCATCGCGGGCCGGAGCATTGCTTTTGCTTCGGGCCAGGTTT
>JAAZIW010000259.1 GCA_012800665.1 Rikenellaceae bacterium | reverse complement strand
TGAGCCTCTATATGTGTTGCCGTTATAAATAACAGCAAAAAGAAGAAAAATATTTTTCGGCAAGCCTTCATTTCAGGCACAATAAATGCTATATTTGTAAATTAGAGCACAAAATTAGTGAAAAAAACACTCGCGTCAATACTTATTTTGCTGGGCACGCTGACTATTATGCGTGCCCAATACGACCGTGATGTATTTTTCCTGCGCGGCAGAACGGCTCTGCAAGACGGCAAATATGCTCTTGCCATCGAAAATTTCAATGTTCTGGCAAGTTTGGACACCACAGATTATTGGAACTTTTTCTTTCGCGGAATAGCAAAATACAACTTGGGAGACATACGCGGAGCCAGGCAGGACTTCGACAGGTCTGTGCGCATCAATCCGGTCTTCACAAACGGCTATCATTACAGAGCCATCAGCAAAAGCCGTCAAGGCGAATATGATTCCGCCCTTGAAGATTTGGAAAAAGCGATAAGCCTCCGTCCGGGCTTGAACGGACTCTATTTCAGCCGCGGTGTCACCTATTTCCTTGCCAGACGCTTCGAGAGCGCAGTAAAAGACTTCGACCGCTATATCCGCAAGGAGCCCAAAGACCCCGGAGCCTATCTCAACAGAGGAGCCAGCTATTTATTCCTTAAAGATACCACCAAGGCGCTTGCAGATTATAACAAGGCCATCAGCTTGGACCGCTTCGAGCCGGAAAGCTACATCCGCCGCGGCAGCCTGTATGCCTCCAAGGGGAAGCTCTCCGATGCCTTGCAGGATATGAATCACGCTATAGAAATAGATAGCACCAATACCCTCGCCTATTTCAACCGCGCCCTACTCTATTACGAAATCAAAGACTACAATGCCTCCATGGCAGACCTCAACCGCGTGCTTGAAGAAGAGCCCGGAAACGCCCTCACCCTTTACAACCGAAGCCTGATAAATGCTCAGGTAGGCAACTTTCAAGGGGCCATGGAAGATATGGACCGCGTAATAAACATCAATCCTGGCAATGTACTTGCTTACTTCAACAGAGCATCCTTCTTTATGGAAATGGGGCGCTGGCAGGATGCACTTGCCGACTATAATAAAGCGATAGAACTTTATCCCGATTTCGCCAAGGCCTATATGAACAGAGCCTATGTGGAGAATATGCTGGGACTTAAACGTGCATCAAAAGCCGACTACGAAACAGCACGCAAGAAAATTGCAGAATATCGCAGCAAAAGTGCGGACGGAGAGGCTTCCTTTGCCGACACTACACGCAAATACAGCTCCCTGCTGGCTCTCGATGCCGATTTTGCTAAGAAAGACTTCGATGACGAGCTATTGCAGCACCGCGACATAGACATACGCCTTAAACCCCTCTACAAGTTCCGCCTTGCAAAGGCGGATGAAAATGCCAGGCGCGCACTCAGCCGCCATTACGAAAACCCGCTTATAGAACGCTTCCAAAGTTCTGTTCCGGTAGATGTGATAGTATCCAATTCCGACACCCTGCAAAAGCTGAAACTCAGCAGAAGCCTGAGCAGCATTTTGGCAGGCAACTATGCTTCGGGAGTAAGCGCCACAAATCTGAGCGCATCGGAAATATTCTTCATCAAAGGCATTTATGATGTGCAGAACAAGCAATACAGCAGCGCTTTGGAGAATTTCGACAAGGCCGTACAGCTCTCCGGCAGCAATGAAGATGCCGATAATTATAAACGCTTCTACAAAGCCTTCTATCTTATGAACAGGGGCGTTTTAAGGGCAGAAATGATTGACTTTATCGCCAGCATCGAAAGCAATGTGCAAACCCTTATGCTGGATGACAAAGGCACCACCAGAGCCCGCCTGAACGACAGGGTGGATCGCAGCTACGACTATTCCGAGGCCATACAGGATATGCGCGATGCCGTAGCGATTCTGCCCGACATACCCTATTTATACTTCAACCTCGGCAATCTCTATTGCCTCAGCAGCCAGATGGTTGGAGCCTTGGAAAATTATAATCACGCCATACGTCTTT
>JAAZIW010000258.1 GCA_012800665.1 Rikenellaceae bacterium | reverse complement strand
TTTTCCGAAGGGGAAGCGGCGGCCGTGGCGGTGAATGCCATGAGCGCTATTTGCAGTGCGCTAACCATCCTCTTTCTTTATCTTGCCATAGTTTGGTTTGCAAAAAGGCTCATACGCCCGAAAGATGAAGAATACACCGCTTCCCAGGCTCTTGCGATTGTAGGCTCGGGCCTTGTGGGGGCGCTTATCTACTGCTTTTCCGATACTTTTTGGTTCAGTGCGGTAGAGGGCGAAGTGTACGCCATGTCCAGTCTGTTTACCGCCTTGGTTTTCTGGGCCATGACGAGGTGGTATGATGTTGCTGATGAGCCGCATGCCGATAGATGGATAGTGCTTATCGCTTTTCTTATGGGCGTAAGCATAGGCGTGCATCTGCTTAATCTGCTTTGCATTCCCGCACTTGTGTTCATGTTCTATTATTGCAAGAATGAAGACAAACGCTTCGGTTTTTGGGAGCTTGTGAAAATTTTCCTTATAGGGGTGGCCATCTTAGCTATCATTTTATATATAATCGTTCCTCTCTTCCCGAAGGCTGCCGCTTATGTAGACCTCTTCTTTGTGAACGGACTCGGGCTTCCATATAACAGCGGCGCCGCCTTCTTCCTTGTGGCTGTGCTGGCTCTTTGCTTTTGGGGCATCATTGCCACTCATAAAAAGCAAAAGGTGTTTTGGAATACGGTTTTGCTTTGTTTTACCAGCATAATCATAGGTTTTTCGCTGTTTACCATCGATATTATCCGCTCCAGCGCCAAAACTCCCACCAACGAATATCAGCCTGACAACGCCTTTACTTTGGTGCGTTATCTCTCCCGCGAACAATACGGCAGTTCTCCGCTGCTCTACGGTCAATATTACGGCGCTCCGTGGGAGCTCAAGCAGAGTAAGTATTGGGCTCCTTTGGATGGGAAATATAAGTATGTTGACGGGCCTGTTCAGGCAAAATACAATGCCGACGCCAAGATGCTTTTCCCGCGCATGTGGAGCGATGGAGGCGGCGATTCCAAGCGTTTTGAGGAGTTTTATAACTTTTATACTAAGGGTAAGGGGCGTAAAGTACGCAATGCTCATGCGCCCAAGCCTACAATGGGAGCCAATTTAGCATACTTCTTCGACTATCAGTTGAACTGGATGTATTGGCGCTATTTCATGTGGAATTTTGTCGGCAGACAGAATGATATACACAGCCCCACTCCCGGTGATATATTTTACGGCAATTGGGAGAGCGGTATAAAGTTTATAGATGATTTCCGATTGGGCAATCAGGAAAATGCTCCTGCGTTGCTCAAAGATAACAAAGCCAAGAATCACTACTTCTTCTTGCCTCTGCTGCTCGGCATTTTGGGACTGTGCTTCCAATTCATCCGTGATAAGCGAGGCTCATGGCTTACCTTCCTCATGTTTTTCATGACGGGCATCGCCATTGTCATCTACCTTAATCAACCGCCTTTCCAGGTGCGTGAACGCGACTATGCCTATGCCGGCTCTTTCTATTTTTTCAGCATTTGGTGCGGACTTGGACTTGCGGCTGTTTATCAGTGGATAGAAGATGCCCGTAAGGGGCGCTCCCTATCCCTTCCCTTGACTGCAGCGCTTACCATAGTCTGCTTGGGCGTGCCTACCCTTATGGCGGCTCAGAATTGGGACGACCACGACCGCTCAGGCAGAAAGACGGCGGCTGAAATTGGGTATAATTATCTTAATTCCACAGGACCTCAGGGCATACTCATAACTCATGGCGACAACGATACCTTCCCGCTTTGGTACGACCAGGAGGTTGAGGGCGTGCGTCCCGATGTCCGTGTGGTGAACACCTCGCTGCTTGGCACCGACTGGCATATAGACCAGATGAAATGGGCCTGCAACGACTCCAAGCCCCTGCCCCTTCAGGTAGATAAAAAGCAATATCTCTACGGTACCAACGAATACATATATATCATAGACAACCGCAATACGGTCATGTCGATTTCGGATGTAATGACTCTCTTCCGGCATCCTCAGGTAAAGGTGGCCACAAGTTCCGGCAGGCGTGTAGACTACATTGCTTCGCGTAAAATAGCTGTACCGGTAAATAAAGAGAATTGCCTGAAATACGGTATTGTGGCGCCCGAATATGCATCTCAAATTCCCGACTCAATAGTATTGGAAATCTCTCCCGACAAAGATTATTTGGACAAGCCCGAACTCTTTATGCTTGATCTTCTAAGCGGTTACCAGTGGGACAGGCCCATAAATATGCTCAATTATGGGGGAGAGCTCAATATCGGCATCAAGGACTATTTGGAATTTCAAGGATACAGCTATAAGCTCATTCCTATAAAGAACCGCCCGAGTTCACTCAATCCAGGCTTTGTGCAAACTGATGAACTTTACCGCCTGATGACTGAGGTTTACAAGTGGGATGCCTTGGCAAGCGATGATTACTTCATAGATTACCAGAATTATTACACCTTCTTAGGCGTTATGCCGGTACGCGGAATGTTTTCCAACTGCGCTGAAGCCTTTATGAAGGACGGTATGAACGACCGTGCCTTGGAGATGCTGGACAAGTGTCAGGAAGTAATGCACAGGTATCCGCTTTGCGCCATTCCGATAGGCTTTTCGGGCAATGACTATATGGTGGTAAGGATGGTTGAGCAGTATTACAAGCTTGGCGAGCCCGCTAAGGCGCAGGCTTTGGCTAACGGTATGGGCGAGGAACTGCTCGATGCGGCTAAATTCTATTTGGAGTATTATGATTACGCCAAGTCGGACTTTGAACTTTGCGCCAATTAT
>JAAZIW010000257.1 GCA_012800665.1 Rikenellaceae bacterium | reverse complement strand
GCGAACTCGCCACCAAATATGATGTAATAGTGCTGGAAGATATGGCCTATATGTGCATGGACTTCAGGAACGACCTCTCCAAGCCTTTCGAACCGCCCTTCCAACCCACTGTCGCCAAATACACCGACAATTATGCGCTCATGATTTCAGGCTCAAAGATATTCTCTTACGCCGGAGAACGCATAGCTATTACTGCCATCTCCAATAAACTCTATCATAGAGAATATCCCGAACTCCGCCGCCGCTATGGCTTGGGCGGCTTCGGCGACAACTTTATGCTAACCTATTGCTATGTGTGCTCATCCGGTTGCTCTCACTCGGCGCAATACGCTTTATCAGCTATGTTTAAAGCTGCGGCGGACGGCACCTACGATTTTGTATCCGAACTCCGCGAATACGGACGCAGGGCTCACCGAAGCAAAGAAATATTTGAAAAGCACGGTTTCCATTTGGTTTACGATAAAGACATCGACCAAAGCATTGGGGATGGTTTTTTCTATACCGTGGGCTATAAAGACCTCAGCAATATAGATCTCTTATCAATGCTTATGAGATGCGGCATAAATGCCATTGCCCTCAACAGTACCGGAAGCGGCAAGCAGGGCATAAGGGTATGCGTGTCGCAAATGCTTGCAGAGGAAGACTTCACCAGACTCGATGAAAGGCTGGGAATATTCCGTAAATTAGTTGAAGATGAAGTACGTTAGTGCAGATGAAGCCGTAAAGTTAATAAACAGCGGTGATGCGGTCTTTTTCCAGGGAGACGCTGCAGTGCCTGAGCTTATTCAAGAGGCTTTGGCGCGAAGGGCTCACGAGCTCAAGGACGTGCAAATTTACAGCGGCTTCAACATTACAAGCAAGCCTGCCGCCTTCACGGCCGACCCTGCATATAAAGATGTTTTTATTGTAAACAGTCTCTTCCCGGCCCCCGATATCCGCAAATGGATAAATGATGGCTGGGGCTCTATGATTCCCTCTTTCTTGGGCGAAGTCCCTGGATTGTTCCGCCGCAAGGAACTGCCTTTGGATGTAACAGTTATCAACTGTTCGCTGCCGGACGAAAACGGCTACTGCTCCTATGGGGTTGCGGGCGATATTACGGTTTCGGCGGTGGAATGCGCATCGCGCATTATTGCACAGGTAAATAAGAGTGTCCCCTATCTTTACGGAGAGTGCCTTATTCACGAAAGCAAAATAGATGCGGCGGTGCTTTGCGATGTGCCCTGCGTAGATATGAAAATCGGCGAGCCCTCCCCCATCGAAGAAGCCATCGGGCGCTATATTGCGGCAGAGATTCCGGACGGGGCCTGTCTGCAAATAGGGGTGGGAGGCATTCCCAACGCCACCATGAATGCTCTTAAAGACCACAAGCACCTTGGTTTGCATACAGAGGCCATGACAGATGGCGCTTACAGGTTGATGGAATTGGGGGTGCTGGACAACTCGCTCAAAAAAGTGCACCCTGGCGTGGGCACAGCCTCATTTTGCATAGGTTCTAAGGATGTTTACAAGGCCATGCATAAAAATCCGTCCGTGAGGTTTTACGATTGCGCCTATACCAACGACCCCTTCATCATCCGGCAAAATCCGAAGGCCTGCGCAATCAATTCCGCTATAGAGGTGGATTTAACGGGTCAGATTTGCGCCGATTCCATAGGCGAAAGAATTTATTCTTCAATAGGCGGACAGCACGACTTTATGTATGGCTGCTCGCTTTCTGAGGGAGGCAAGACCTTCATTGCCCTGCAATCTCGCACCAATAGAGGAGAAAGCAAGATAGTCCCCACCCTGAAAGTCGGCGCCGGCGTGGTTACCACCCGCTTTCAAACGCAATATGTCGCAACAGAATGGGGCATAGTCTATCTGCGCAATAAAAACTTGGCACAAAGGGCCAAAGCCCTCATTTCCATCGCACACCCCGACGACCGCGAGGCTTTGGAAAAGGCCGCCTGCAAAAGATTCGGCTATTCATTTTTAAGGCTTAAAGAAGAATAATTTTTTTATAAAGAAATCTTAATTTATACCTTAACGGGCGTAAAAATCGAAAGATTTTATGTAAGTTTGTGGAGATTAATATTTAGATTTATGTCACTTAATAAAGTAATGCTTATCG
>JAAZIW010000256.1 GCA_012800665.1 Rikenellaceae bacterium | reverse complement strand
GAAGACATACTTAAAAAGTTCGGCGTGCGTATAAAATCGGAGATGGAAGGAGATGAGAAATTTATAGAGGAGATGGATTGGAGCGCTTGCAGCCAGATAGCCTTTACAATCAAGGGAGGGCAGGATTATAAGGCGGCGGATTTGGAGATAGAGGGGGATTGGAGCGCCGCAGCCAACTTCCTTGTGGCGGGAGCAATATTCGGCAAGGCGGAAGTGAGAGGCCTTTCCGCCAAGAGCCTGCAGGCGGATATTTCTATTGTAGATATTTTGGTGGAGGCAGGAGCGGTATTGTCGGAGATTGATGGCGCAGTGTGCGTCAGCAAGGCTCCGTTGGAAGCATTCGAAACCGATTTGGGCAATGCCCCCGACCTTTTCCCCATCTGCTCGGTGCTTGCCGCATTCTGCGATGGAAGAAGCTCGCTATGCGGAGTAAACAGGCTGCGCGCCAAAGAAAGCGACCGCGCCGCCGCTATAATGGAAATGTTAGAAGGCTTGGGGATTGAGGCGGCAATAGAAGATGACACTCTTTTTATAAATGGCCAAACGCTTACCAAACGTTTAGTAAACGGTAATTTATTGAAAGGGGGTCTTTTCCGAACCCATCACGACCACCGTATGGCGATGGCCCTGAAAATCGCATCTATGGGCGCTGAGAAGCCGATTGAACTTGATGACCCCGAGTGCGTAGCCAAGAGTTTCCCCGGCTTTTGGGAAATGTTCGATTATTAGAAACGGATTCCCAAACCTCCTCTTACGCCAAGAAAACAGAGGCCGGCGCCAAGTTCAGCAAAACCATATAGTCTTTTGCCGAATTCTATGCCGATAGGATTCAGCTGGAAATTGAAAGCTGCACTTTCAATAATATTATCTCCTCCTAAAAGCATGACTCCTACGGCCGCAGTGCCGTAAAGGCAGAATTTTTCCCTTGGAAGGTAATTGAACCTGAATTCGGGCAGAACACTTATAAGGGTCATGTATTGGCCTTCACTCACAATTTCCTCTGTCTCATCTTTTCTAATAGCGTAATCTGAGGTATAAAAGCCGACATCTATACCTAACGAAATCCGTTTATTGAAAAAATATTGAGCCTCCAACGAGGTCCAAGGCCTGAAGTCGTAGTCCAAGTGTTCATCGTCCTCCAAATCAAGCGCCCGGAAAAACGCTGAAAACATTAAACCGACAGTCGGTATTACAGGAAATATAGCCACCCCCGCTCTTGCTCCGACTTTGTAATCGATGGGCTCGCTTATTGGGGCTTTTTGGGCATCGCAGAGAGGGGCTGCAATCAAAAGCAGAACAAGTAAAAACGAAAGCTTTTTCATAATTATAAAGGAATGGATTTGACAATGACTTTTCCTATACTAACGGGCAGTACAAAACGAATGCTTCCTCCGTTTGCCTTTTTGTCGCGGCGCATAGCAGGCAGAAGTTCGCTCTCGGCACAGGGCAATTCAGTGGGCAGGCCGCAAGCGGTGAAATCTTCCTTTAACCTATCTGCCAGGCCTTTCTGCGTAAGCCCATGCTTTCCCGCCGCTCCCTTCTGCGTAAGCGCAAGCTCTTCCGCCTTTCGGGCCGCCTGAATTATCCCTATCGCCACCGCCTCACCATGCGTGTAAGCCCCCGGCTTCCACCACTCTATAGCATGCGCCCAAGTGTGGCCCAAATTCAGCTTGCTCCTATCCCCTTTCTCAAAAGGATCTTTCTCCACAATATCCTGCTTTATATCTGAAGCCTCTTGAATCAAGGCCGAAAGTTCTTTAAGGCCGTCAGCGTTTTCGACAGGAGAAACACCATCGGAGGCATATTTCGAAAACAATCGCACTGCGCGGGCATAAGAGCCGTTTCTATCGGAGATTATAAACGTTTTAAGCATTTCAGCAG
>JAAZIW010000255.1 GCA_012800665.1 Rikenellaceae bacterium | reverse complement strand
TCGGGTGCCGTACTCGGAGCTGCACTCGGGTACCTCGTCAGCGGAGGAGATGCTAAAGCAATTGCCATTGGAGCTACAGCAGGCACAGCCGTAGGCGGTACAGCAGGCGCTTTAATCGGCAATAAAATGGACAAGAAAGCAGAAGAACTTGCCAAGCTTGAAAGCGCAAAAGTGGAAACTATTGACATCAACGGTCTCAAGGCCATCCGTGTAACTTTCGACAGCGGCATACTCTTCCCCATCAACGGCACCACGCTTAACGAAAGCAGCAAAACCACTCTCGCAAACTTCGCTGCAACCATGGCAGACCTTCCGGAAACAGACATAACAGTTTGGGGCCATACAGACAACACAGGTACTGCTGAGGTCAACAAGAGGATTTCCCAAAAAAGGGCGGATTCTGTATCTTCCTACCTCGAGGGCTTAGGCATAGCAAAGGCACGCATTACTTCTGAGGGTAAAAGCTACGATTTGCCGATTGCATCGAACGAGACCGCAGAAGGCCGCACACTGAATCGCCGCGTGGAGGTTTATGTAACTGCCAACGAGGCCATGATTAAAGCTGCCGAAGAAGGCACTCTTAAATAATTCAGTGGAAACCAAATACATACAAGTTATACTCCCACTCCGGCTGGAGTGGGAGCCTTGTTATAGCCTGCCAGAGGATGACATCTTCCGGCAGGAGCAAAAACATATCCTCAAAATCGGGAATCGCATAAAAGTCAAGTTCGCGGGCAGAAACTATATCGCAGTTGTTTCGGCCTTGAATGTCACGCCTGACATAGATATTTCGCGTATAGAAAGCGTTTTGGAACTTGACACCGGATTGGAGAGCGTATCAGAAGAGGAAATTGAATTTTGGCGCTTTATTGCAAGTTATTACCTCTGTACTGTCGGAGAGGTCTATAAAGCCGCCTACCCCGCCTCAAGAACAAGTTCAGAGCAGACGCGGCTTAGAGTGGAGGAAAGGAATAAGCGTCTGAGAAAGAAAGAGATAGAGTTATGGAAGGCGCGGATTGCGAGACTTTCTGCCCGCCTGGCCGCAAAAGACAAGGCTCTTGATAAAAGACATCGAGAAGATATTCAGGCCCGCCTTTTAGAAGAAAGGAAAGCGATAGCAAAAGAACTTACAGAAGCACAAAAGCGCCTCTTAAAACTTAGCGAAAGCCCGCATGCCTCTCCCCCGCTGCAGCTTCATAGTTACAAGCAAAACCAAGCTCTTGATAAGGCATTTAATCTCGGCAAACCTGTACTGCTGAAGTCATCCGAGCTCTACGAAATTTATAAAAACCTTGCAGCGGAAACACTTTCCAAAAGCAAAAATGTATTGCTTTTAGTGCCGGAAATCGCTTTGGCAAAGCGTCTGCAAAGTATTCTTGAAGAAAGTTTTGCCGACACCTTGAAAATTCATCATTCCGAAGAAACAGCAACTCAAAGACGCAGGGTTTTCGATGCCATTAATAGCGGCAAAGCTTATATATTACTCTCCACACGCTCCGGCATCTTCCTGCCATTCAAAAACTTAGGACTTATAATCATAGATAGTGAGCAGTCCCCCTTCCATAAGCAAAGCGACAGTTCCCCGCGCTACAACAGCCGCGATGCCGCTGTAATGCTCGGAAAAATTCACGGGGCGAAAGTGCTCTTGGGAAGTTCCTCCCCGTCTTTGGAGTCGCTGCTCAATGTAAAAACGGGCAAATACTCTTTTGTGGAAGACTGTAAAGAAGAGGGCTTTAAGGATATTGCCAAAGAACCCCGAATAATAGATACTGCTGCTGAAAAACGCAAGAACGGTATGCTCGGCTGCTTGTCGCGCAAACTCATTCAAGAATTAAAAAAAGGCAAAATTGCCCTTATAAGAGGATTTGAGAAGACAGAAGAAGTGAAGGCGACTCTGATGCAAGTATTTCCCGGCGATACCGAGCGCTTCCATATTTTCAGCATTTTCGAAGCATCCAAGCGTGATTTGTCCGGCTACGATATTATAGCGCTTTTAAGCGCTGATGCCCTGTTCCGGTCAGAAGACTTCCGAAGCGATGAACGTGCCTTTCAGTTTTTGAATTTCCTGAAAAGCGAATGCGGCCGCGTAATAATACAAACTTCTACCCCAAAGCATCAGGTATTCTCTTTAAAAAGCGCAGAAACTCTCCTTGCAGAAAGGCGGCAATTCTCACTCCCCCCATACACCCGCCTAATAGATATGTTGGTGCCGGAATGCGACAAATTTGAAAATCTCACCCAACTGCTTTCCCGCAGGCTTCAAAAACTCGGCTTTGCCGCCACAGATGCCATAGGCCGCAGCGACGGCAAGGCGCTGATACGCATAACGCTCAATCGCGATTCACAGCTGTCGGCAAAAAAAGAAGCTCTGCGCACTGCCGTAGAGGCTTTCCGCACAGAGCATAAACTCAGAAGCAATATTTCCTTCGATGTAGATCCCTATTAGCCGCCGGTCAAACACAGCATTTCCTTATCGGGAAACTACAGTCTTAAGGTAAAAACAAGCTCTATTTCGCCTTCAAATACGGCCTTACTATGGAGGTTACTATAAGGCATTCGGCGAGTATATAGGTGGACATTATAACGAAACCGATACGCGGAAAAGAATTCCCGAGCAGGCTTCGCCAAGCCACAAGGATGTCGCTGAAGATGAATGCCAGTCCGCCTAAGAAGCAAAGCCAGCAAGCAGGATTCGAGGCGCCTGACTTCTTGTTGAATACTCCCCAGAGGCCGGAGAAAGATACAAACAAAAGAACAATGCCGTAAGCAAATACTGCATATTTGATGGGTCCCTCAAATTCCAGAACCTTGATGAGCACCAGAGGAATAACAATTACGGCAATGCCTGTAAGTATGCTCCAAAGCAGATTGTCTCCCTTGAACAAGCCTTTCTTGAAGAATATGCTGATATAAAACAAATGACCTATTAAAAAGCATGTTAGGCCTGTAACGAAAAACGGAAATCCTTCAAGCATAAGGAACACATCCCCTGCGCAGTGGAAAGCTAAGGCAAAGGTTAGAAGAACCCCTAACCATTTGGGAGCTGTCGTATCGGAAAGTGCAAGCAGGGCATTGAGCAGTACAAGAGGCATAAGTACGGGCTTTGAAACCCGCGAGAGAATAGGAATGTCGAAATAACAGCCCACTAAATTAAGGCCGACTGCCAGGGCAAAGAGCAGCAGCGCTGTCCATTTTTTTGCGTTCATTTTATTCTTATTGGTTTGTCGTCATAAAGAAGATATCGTTTCGCCTTGCGTATCCAGCGTTGTTCCCCTTCCTTGACATGCTCTTGCACAACATCGAAGGTAAGTTCTCCGCGAAGATATTCTGCCATCACAGGGTCCGCCAAGCGGGTATACAGGCCTTCTGAAATACGGAAATGAGAATAACGGCCTGAAAGCCAATGCATAAGCTGCAATGTATGCAGAAGGGAGTGATAGCGGGCGCCGGGAAGAAGGATGAATTGGAAGCCGCGGCAAGGGGTGCCTTTATAGATGCCCTCGACGGGCAGATAATCCAGAGGCCTTGCAAGTAATCCTTCCAGAAGCGGCATTCCGCCGGTATCCGTTTTAATCCAAGGGGCCCCGATTATCTCATAGGGACGTTTCGTTCCTATCCCCGGCGATACATTTGTGTCGTTCCAAAGACTTCCGCCGGAATAGAAATAGGGCGTGAAGACTCCGGGAAAATCGTGTGCGGGAGGAATGGTCCAAGGCATCAGGAGACGGGCAGTATCGGCGACAGCAGCCGAAATCACATGCAACGGGTAAGGCGCCTTTATTTCATCCGAATAAAGATAACATAGTTCGCCTAATGTCAGACCGTGCCTGTGCGCAACAGCAGGAGTCCACTCATCTGCAATTCCCGCAGGAATAGTGCCCTCCACATCTCGTCCTGCCGGATTTGGATGATCCACAATATATAACGCAGGCGGCTCGGAAAGAGAGTTCAGGGCATTCATAAGCCGCAGAACATCAATCGTATAGGGGAAATAACGCGAGCCGACATCTTGAATTTCCACCACCAAGGCCGCAAGACCCTTTAAATCTTCTATATCGAAAAAGATATGTTCGCCTTCCGGCTGAAAAAGCTTTTTAAGATTTCCCCTCTCGCGAAACACCTCCCAAAGATATTTTCCGGAAGAGGCATTCCAGCAGGATTGCGTACAAAAGACCCCCACAGGCCCGCTTAGTAAAGCTTTATCGGTCTGTTCGGCAATGGGAGTGGTGCGAAACGAAAACATCTCTATTCGGCAATTATACTTTCTGCAAGCGCTATTACCTCACGGCCGAGAGCTTCGGCTCTTTCTGCGCTCTGAGCTTCGGAATACACACGGATTATAGGCTCGGTGTTGGAGCGGCGCAGATGCACCCATTCGCGTTTGGCTTCAAAGTCCACTCTCACCCCATCCACGGTATTCAGCTTTTCAGCTGCAAACTTTTCCTTCATGGCAGATAAAATCTTATCTATAAGCGCGGAATCCGAAAGTTCTATACGGCTTTTGGCAATATGATATTGCGGCAGGGTCTTCTTGTATTCACTAACCTTCATGCCCAAATGAGCAAGATTGCTCAAGAATAGCGCCACCCCCACCACGGCATCCCGACCATAATGGCTTTCCGGATAGATTACCCCTCCATTCCCTTCTCCTCCAATAATAGCGCCGACCTCACGCATCATCGTACTTACATTCACCTCACCTACAGCGGAGGCAAAATACTCAGCCCCGTATTTCTCGCTTACATCCCTAAGAGCTCTTGAGGAAGACAGATTGCTTACCGTTTTCAGGTCTTTAACCCCCTCTTTTACAGCTAAGCCAAGCAGATAATCCGCCACGCTCACAAGCGTATATTCTTCTACAAAAGGCTCTCCGTCTTCACAAATAAAGGCTAAACGGTCCACATCCGGATCCACGCTGATACCCAAATCAGCTCCCTCACGCACAACCATCCCGGAAAGCTCAATCAGATTTTGAGGAAGAGGCTCAGGATTATGTGCAAAGTTGCCCGTGGGTTCGCAATTCAAACATATGCATTCCACTCCCAAACGCTCCAAAAGCCGCGGAATGATTATACCTCCCACGCTGTTGATGGCATCCAAAACAACTTTGAATCGAGCTGCCTTTATGGCAGGGACATCCACTGCTTTAAGTTTAAGCACGGAATCTATGTGTTCATCTGTAAAATCGTGCTCCTCTATCTTCCCAAGCTCATCCGCCGATGCAAAATCGAACCGGCCGCTTTCGGCGCATTCCAAAATGCTTTGCCCCTGCTCGGCGGTTAAGAATTCGCCATGCTCGTTGAGAAGTTTCAGCGCATTCCATTGGCGAGGATTATGTGAAGCTGTAATGATTATGCCCCCATCTGCATTCGAAAAAACTACGGCAAGTTCGCATGTCGGAGTGGAGGCAAGTCCGCACTTTACAACATCCACACCGCAAGCTATCAGCGTACCGCATACCAGTTTCTCTACCATTTGGCCGCTGAGTCTTGCATCCCTTCCTACAACCACCTTATACTTGGCGCCATTCGGCTGCTTGCGCTCACGCAGTTTCGCACAATAGGCATAGCTGAATTTTACAATATCAATCGGGGTCAGTCCGTATCCCACAGCGCCTCCGATAGTTCCACGGATTCCTGAAATGCTCTTTATCAAAGTCATATTACTTTTGTTTGGCTGCTTTTCTTTGCTCTTTTATAAATTCCTTTGTCTCCTTGGACACCGCATAAGGCATAATCTTGGATGCCAAACTTACATTGTATGCATTTAAAGATTCTCCTATACATCTGGCAATCTGTTCCGACACATCGGAGTCCAAACCCTTTTTAGGATACTTGCCTATAAGTTCCATGCCCTTCTCTATTGTAGGTTCCGCGGTAAAGGCGCGGCAGTCCTCATTTACCTGAT
>JAAZIW010000254.1 GCA_012800665.1 Rikenellaceae bacterium | reverse complement strand
GTCATTGCTTATCATGTTATAGCCGTGGTCCCGGAGATTCTCGGCCATCCAATCTATGTTTTTTTGCCATCTATCTTCCGGGATAGGCTTGTCATTATCGTAACACCACGCATAGGCAATCCAATATTTGGGACCGCTGCCATGCCTGGTGTATTTACTATCTCTGGCGAGCAGAGAGGCGCTCGCCGGAAATAGAAGCAGAATAAACAACAGAATCCTAATTCTCATTACTTGGACTCTACCTTTAGTTTAAGTTTCTTGGTATCAAGAGTCAGTTTGTATTCGCCGGCAGTTGTAATCTTGAATTTATTGTCAGGAGTTCCATCGGGGGTGAGAGTTACGTCATATGTATTTCCTGCGCTAACCTCTTTGCCGGCTTCATCTGCAATATAAGTCGGGCCGTCCCATCTGAATTCTAAGGGGAACTTCATTTCGCCTACTGCAAGCGGTCCTTCATAAGTGAAAATATCTCCGTTCTTAACCATAAGAGTGGGGGCGTTGATGTCCCATCCGGCAGGAGTTGCATCTCCCACCATATAAACCATTCCTTCCTCCCATTGCATTTCCGGCTTGTCGTCAAGAGGGCTGAGTTTTTCTGCAGTTACTGTGTTTTTGCGGGGATTGACCGTAAGGCGGTATTTTCCGCTCTTGCCGGCTTCCAAGCCAAAGAACCAGTCTTTGAGATTGCCTTCTCCATCAAGTTTTTCGCTGGTGCGCTGTAGTCTGTTTTCGCCTTCTTTCAGGAATGCGTATGCCTTGTCAGGTTCAACAGCAGCGGGAACGAGGAATTCTGTTTCATTCCATTCTTTACCCTTGGTCAAGCAGAATTTAATGAGCTTGTTTTCGTTGCACTTGATTAAATCCACTACAATTTCGAAGTTGTCCTTGGATTTCAAGATCATAGTTTCGGGATCCATGGGATCCCATTTGTTAACGGCTCCTCCGAGAGCATAGAGTTCTGTGTACTCTTTTTCGAAGTCGATAATGTCATCTTTGGGCTTATCCTTTTTGCAGGAAACGAGAGCCGCAACTCCAATAAGGAGGGTTGATAATAAAATTTTTCTCATAATTTAATGTTTTTAAATATGGTTGTTTGTGTTTTATTCAGGTCTTGGATAACCTTCATTTTGATCGAGTTTCGGATTTGCATTCAATACATCCCTATGCAAGGGGAAAATAATGGTATGATTATCGGCGTCCGGCGTTTTATCCCACCAGGTTCCGGTGCAGAATTTGCCGAAGCGAATTAAATCTATCCTCCTTCTGCTCTCTGACAGAAATTCCCTTCCCCATTCATCCAAAAGTTCCTTTTCATCTAAAACAACAGGGCCATCGGGTTGATAGAGATAGGTCGGGACAGATGCCACGGGATAGTTGCGCTTGCGGACATTGTTCAGCAAACTACCCGCATCCTCCACTTGTCCCGCTCTGAATTTGCATTCGGCAAGTGAATAATAAATTTCGGGAAGTCTGATTTCGGCCCAGTCGGCTTCGAGCTGTCCCTCATCCTCATCGGTGTAGAAAGGATATTTTATATATCCCCATCCGCTGTTATGGTCTCCGTGCGACATATCAGAAGTGAGGTCAGCAGGGATTTCATTCGGGGCTATGCCCTTGAAAAGTCCGACAGCATCCCTGAGATACAGGTCATATCCTCCTTCCGGGCTTGTTACCCGCCTGATGGAACCGCCTTCGGAATATTCCAAATAGCCGAAAAGCATCATGCCCTCACGCGTGCTGTTTCCGAGATTTTTATACATTTTCAGACGATAGTCATCAGGGTATTTCTTAAATTTCGCCACAGGTCGTCCAAGTTCCGTAGTGTAAGGCGTTCCGTCGGGAGCAAGACTCGGAGCAAGCCTGTATTTACAGTTGTGGTCGCCGTTGAGGGACATTCCCTTGACATCGCCGAAATAATAGCTTACTTGACGGGCGGGGACAGTCCACCAGAAGGTATCGCCTGCATATACATAATGGTTGTAGCCCTTGGATGATGGGAAGCCGAACAGAATCTCCGGAGAGTTTTCATTGTCCCAGTCAAACACCTTATCCCAAGTCGCTTCAAGCGAGTAAGAGCCGTAGTCTCCATCCAAAATTGATTGTGCATAAGTTGCACATTCCGTATATTTGGGCTTTCCGATATAAACCTCAGCATTTAGATACAGTCTTACAAGCAAAGCCGCGGCAGATGCTTTGGTCCACTGGCCCTGGTTGAGGCCGTTTCCACCTGCTCCAAGCTTTATAGGCAGATCCGCAACGCACTCAATCAATTCTGTTTCGATAAATTCAAAAAGCGTTTCGGGACTTACGTTTTTCTCCGAATTTTTACTTACATCCGAACTTACCGCCAAAGGAACATTCCGGAATTCATCGAGCAGGCGCAGATAGAACCACGCCCTCAGGGTTTTGCATTGACTTACGAGAGCATCGAAATCTTCTTGTGTCAAGTCGAATTTTTGAGGATCAAGTTTTGTCAAATCATCCATAAGGTAATTGCACTGCATTATCCCTTGGAAACATGCCTCCCATTCAGTTTTGAATAATTCTTCCTCGATGGTCCAGGTGTGGTAATGGAGACGGCTCCATCTTCCCCCGTCTTCCCACCAGTCATCCTTTTTCCAGGTTGCAATCAAGTCGGCAGGCAACTCCTGAATCACCTGACGTGGTTGCACGCTCCAATATGCATGTTCGAAGGGACGGTACACGGCCCTTACTATATCCATTTGTGTATTGTAATAATTGTCCGAGCCTACCTGGTCATACAGGGTTTCCGAAAGGTCCGTGCAGGATACGGATACTAACAGAATAAAGGCGGACAGTATGATTTTTTTAGCTTTCATGGTTTTGTATTGTTTAGAAGCTTATTTGTAAACCTGCGATGAACTGACGGCAGGTCGGGTAATAATTCCTTGAGCCGGTGGCTCCCGGAGTAAGACCGTTTATGCTGTATGTAGAGGGATCAACGCCCGTGAAGGCGGTAAGAGTCAGCAGGTTTTTGCCGCTCAGGCTGAACTTTATGCTGTCTATGTATTTGCTGTTAAGATTGAGAGTGTATCCGAATGATACAAGATCGAGTTTGAGATAATCTCCTCTTTCGATAAAATAGTCGCACACAAGAGGATTTTCAGTAATGTTGGCATTCTTTGTAAAAGCCTTTTTCAGCACATTGCTGGTCATTCCTGGAATGCCGTAATAAAATTCGTGAACATTGAATATGTGGAAGCCGAAAGCTCCTCTGAAATAGAGATTCAAGCTCAGGTTTTTGTATCTGAGATAATTCGACCAGCTCGCCGTATATTTAGGCAATCCGTTTCCGACTATATACATATCTTCATCGACGCCATCCATTCCGGCCTTGTATTCTCCATCCTTATCATAGATTATCCATTCTCCGGAAGAGTTGAATCCGGCATGCTTCCACATATAGAAGTTTCCTATGCGTTCTCCCTCCTTGATTCTTTGCAGATAATGGAAGGGGAAGGGGTCTTCTGTGGGGGCGACATAATAGTATTTCTGACCCTCATATTCCTGATTGGAGAAGGAAACGAAGCGATTGTCCATAGTAGAGCCTATGAGGGATGTGTTGTAAGAAAAGTCTTTCGTTTCCACCACCGTGCCCTTGAGTTCAATCTCTACTCCGCTGTTTTTCATTGTCCCCACATTTACGAAAGTAGTAGAGAAAAGATATGGCGGAACTGAGACATTATAATCTCCAAGAAGGTCTTTCTGTGTGCGGTTGAAGTAATTGAGGGAGCCGCTGAAACGATTTCCGAACATGGCGAAATCCACACCTATATTCCAGTTTATGCCTTTTTCCCACCTTAAGTCGGGATTGACATTCTTTGATGCTCCCCATACGGTAAAGAACTTACCCTTATAATAATATTGTCCGAATCCGGTCATGGTATTCATGGACATATAACTGCCGAAGTCCTGATTGCCGGTAATACCAAAGTCAGCTCTGAGCTTGAGATCATTGAGCCAGCCGGAAGCGCCTTTAAGGAAATCTTCCTGGGAAAGTCTCCAGCCGGCGGAAACAGCGGGGAAATATCCCCATTTATTGTTGATGCCGAATTTGGAGGAACCTTCATATCTGAGGGATGCGGTGAGAAGATATTTACCCATATAATCATAATTGATGCGGCCGAAGAAGGCAATCAGCTTGGAATCGTTTTTATATGAGTTTGTTCCGTCATGCCCCTCTTCGAGCCCCCACTCTCCCTGTCCTATGGCATTGTAAGTCGTTCCGTCATTCGGGAACATTTTATTGGCGGCGGAAAAACCGCTGTTTGTTATTTTCTGCCAGGAATAGCCGACCATCGCTTTAAGATTATGGTCTCCGAACGATTTTATGTAATTCCCCAACCACTCTACGGCATTCTTTTCAACCTGATTGTACGACCTGCTTGCCTCAGACCTGTTGGTTTTATTATTTGTAGACGGAGTAAAGTAAGCTCCAACGCCTCCAATGTATTGGTCGGAATAAGTAACTTGTGTGGACAGGCCGGGGAGTATGTTTAGTTTTACCGTTGCATCCCAGTCTAAGAGTTTATACTCGTGGTCATCGAGCTCCGTGTTTATTATCTCCACGGGGTTTTTATCGGCCCGCTGGCCGAGGAAACTGAAATACCTCGTGGGATTGGCGGGGTCGTATATGGGTGAGGTTGGATTTGCCTCAATCGCATAATGAAAAACATGCCAATCGGCGAGTTTGCTCTTAACTAATCTCGGGGCAAGATTCAATGAAAAAGTAAACAGACCGTTCTTTGTATTGTGATTAACGTTTGCGCGTGCGCCGTATTCATTCCTTTCCGAACGCCTGTCCATAC